>RFNX01000027.1 GCA_009926905.1 Flavobacteriales bacterium | reverse complement strand
TTTTATGCCATTTATTGTTCCTGGAATCCAGTTGGGCATAGATTTCACAATTCTTAATGCTTCTGCATTCATTGTCTCTGATACCCCTTTAACTAAATTAATATCTGAAATTCTACCATCTGTTTCAATGTAAAAAACTAAAATAACTTTACCTTGAATCATATTTAATTCATCACTTTTAGGATAATTCAAATGTTGATGGATGTATTTCATTAATGCTGCGTATCCACCTGGAAATGCAGGCTCTTCAATAACTTGGTTTTTTGTGTTTTCTTTAGAGTTTTGTTGATTTGATTCAGAGTTGTTTTCATTTTCATTACTTCTCGATATTTTTATTTCATTTTCTTTTGAATTGTAATGTGTTTGACTCGACTCAAGTTTTGCATATTCTTTTTGACTTCTTTGTTCACCTTCTTTTATTCTTAAACTTTTAACGGTTTGTCCTTCTTCTAATGATTCGTAGACTTCATATTCCTCTTTTTTAATTAGCTCACCTTTAATGGAATAATATGTTTTAGTTAACCCTTCTTCTTTGTATTTTAACTGCCCATTGCTGTAATATGTCTCCTTATAACCGTGTTTTCGACCAATTATATCTTCTAGTTTGAAATATGAATTTTCATCAAAAACAATTCTAGAATTCAATTTACCATTAGGAAACCAAGACTCAAAAATTGAATCTTGAATTCCATTTTTAAAGTAAGTTTCGGAACTTTTTGTTCCGTCTTCGTAATAAAACGTCCATTTTGCGTGTTGAACACCATTTAAAATGTTTCCTTCAAAACAAATTTTTCCATTAGTCCATTTCTTTATGTTAATGCCTTCAACATAACTTTGACTATGGTGAAAATCAATGTCTTTTTCTCCACATCTAGCAAAATAATAACCGACCTTACAATTTCGCTTGTCTGGACTATCTCCTTGAGGAAATATACAATTAATATAAACTCCTTTTAATTGACCATTTTTATAATAGTTAATGTTGAATTGAGCTGTTTTAGATTCATAATCCTTTTCTTCAAATTGCCCATTTTCAAAATAAGTATATCGGAAATCATTTTCGATTCCATGATTGTAACTTTTTGTAATATGTATTTGACCATTATCCCAGTATGTTGTTGATTTACCGTGTTGCTTTCCTTCTAAATCCAAAGAAATTTCACGTTCAATATTGCCGTTGTCATAGAAATAATTCCATGTCACACCTTCTTGAGTACTTAAAAAATATCCTTCTATGCCTTTGTCATCCATACCTTTTGTCCAACTTGAAGAGAGTGATTTGATATTCGCAACTTGTGAATTGCATTG
>RFNX01000597.1 GCA_009926905.1 Flavobacteriales bacterium | reverse complement strand
GGAATCGCATCGTTTTTAGATGAACCGCCTCCACAAGCTGTCAATAACAAAATGGAAGCTATAAAAAAGCTATTTCTTAAAACCATGCTCCACCTAATGCTGTTCTGAATGGCCAAGGAATTGCTGCAAGAATCAAGATTAATCCAAGTACGTACCATAATTTGATAGGTTTGAATTTCTCTGCAGGTGTTGATCCTTTTTTGGATTTACTATGTCCAATTGTCACCAAAATGATTGCAATAATCATCATTGAAATGTGCTCCATTCCATAAAAACGGTAAAATGCATCTTTCATCCAACCATCAAAAAATTTTACTCTTGGGGAAATGAAATACAAGCCAAGACCAATCAATAATTGGGTGTGCAAGGAAACCATTGCGAAGAGGTTAATCAAACGGTGCTTTTTCTCATAAGTTGATGAGGTGAAAGCATTTACAATTGCCAAAAGCAATAAAATCAAGGCTACCCAACGTAAACCTGAATGTGTGTGTTTTAAAATATCAAGCATGTTATTCTGTTTTTAATCGTTTAATTTTAATACTGCTAAGAACGCTTCTTGTGGAATTTCTACGCGTCCCACTTGACGCATACGTTTCTTACCTTCTTTTTGTTTCTCTAATAATTTACGTTTACGAGAAATATCTCCACCATAACATTTTGCAGTAACGTCTTTACGTAACGCTTTGATGGTTTCACGAGCAATAATTTTCGCTCCAATCGCTGCTTGTATCGGAATTTCAAATTGTTGGCGAGGAATCAATTCTTTCAACTTTAAACAAATTTTCTTACCTAAATCAAAAGCATTACTTCTATGTACTAAAGCAGATAAAGCGTCAACTTGTTCAGCGTTTAACAATAAATCCATCTTAATCAAGTCGGATTGACGGTAGCCAATTGGATGGTAATCAAACGAAGCGTAACCACGAGAAACGGATTTCAAACGGTCGTAGAAGTCAAATACAATCTCTGCTAAAGGCATTTCAAACGTAATTTCCACACGGTCTTGTGTCAAATAAACTTGATTGGTCAGTTCTCCACGTTTTTCAATACACAAAGTCATAATCGAGCCAACGTATTCTGATTTCGTGATGACCTGCGCTTTGATATAAGGTTCTTCGATTCTGTCCATTCCAGAAGGATCAGGCAGTTCAGAAGGATTGTTCACGATTAAGACTTTATCAGGGTTCTTTTTCATGTACGATTTGTACGAAACGTTTGGTACAGTAGTGATAACTGTCATATTGAACTCGCGCTCCAAACGTTCTTGAATGATTTCCATGTGCAACATACCTAAGAATCCACAACGGAAACCAAAACCTAAAGCGGCAGAAGATTCTGGTTCGAAAACCAACGATGAATCGTTCAATTGCAATTT
>RFNX01000413.1 GCA_009926905.1 Flavobacteriales bacterium | reverse complement strand
GCCCAACGATCTAGATCTGTTGGATTGTCCAAGGTAATAACTGAGCCGTCCCATTCGCTACTGCGTGCATACAGGCTCTGGAAGGCCACTGTGTTCCAGTAGGTGAGTAGGGTCTTGCGCACAACCTCAGCGATTGTTGTGTGCCCCACGCGCCGTGCCTGCCACGGAGAGCCACTAACTGCCATGAACCAACGAAGTGCATCGGCGCCATGTTCGTCCATAAGTGGGATTGGCTCCAGAACATTGCCAAGATGCTTACTCATCTTGCGGCCGTCTTCATCAAGGATGTGACCTAGGCAAAGCACATTTTTGTAGGCAGACTCGTCAAAAACGAGCGTTCCAATTGCCATCAAGGTATAGAACCAACCCCGGGTTTGGTCGATTGCTTCACAAATAAAGTCAGCAGGGTAGCTAGCCTCAAATTTTTCTACATTCGATTGTGGGTAGCCGTATTGAGCGAATGGCATAGCGCCGGAATCAAACCAGCAGTCGATAACTTCAGGTACTCGGCTCGCGGTATCGCCACAGGTCGGACATGCGAAAGTAACATCGTCCACAAATGGGCGGTGTGGGTCCATCTCGAGCGCAGCGTCACCAGCAAGTTTGGCAAGGTCAGCGCGTCCGCCAACACAAGTGAGGTGGCCGTCAGTGCAGCGCCAAATCGGCAAGGGAGTACCCCAATATCGATTGCGGGAAAGCGCCCAGTCGACATTGTTATTTAGCCAGTCGCCAAAACGGCCATTTTTGATGGTGTCTGGGAACCAGTTTGTTTTCTCGTTCTGGGCGATTAACTTATCTTTAATCTCGGTAGTGCGGATGTACCAAGATGGTTGCGCGTAATAAATCAACGCGGTGTGACAGCGCCAGCAATGTGGGTAAGAGTGTTCGTATGGAAGGTGCCTAAATAAGGTGCCTTCTTCTTTCAAAATTTCTACCAACTTAATGTCGGCTGTTTTGAAAAAGACGCCACCAACGTGGGGGACTTCAGGCAGGAACTCGCCATTTGGTGCCACAGGGTTCACTACCGGCAGGCCGTAGGAACGGCAAAGCGCAAGGTCCTCGGCGCCAAAGGCTGGCGACTGGTGCACAATGCCCGTTCCGTCTTCGGTTGTTACGTAATCAGCAACCAGGACCGTGTGGATTGGCGCATCGGTTTGAGCAAATTCAACCCAGTTGAATGGCCGCTGGTACGGGGTACCTTCAAGGTCTTTACCTTTAACAGTAGCCAGCACTGTTGTCTCTTCGCCCAATACTGTTTCGCGAAGTGCCTGGGCGATTACGAAAATTTCTCCTGCCTCAGTTTTGGCTATGTCGTAGTCAACATTTGGATTGACGGCAGCTGCAGTATTGGAAACTAAAGTCCAGGGTGTAGTTGTCCAAACTAGAAGTGCAATACCCGGGAACTGTTCAGCCAGCGATCCACCAGTGACTGGGAATTTAACAAAGACCGACGCATCAACAACATCTTCGTAGCCTTGGGCTAATTCGTGATCTGATAATCCAGT
>RFNX01000179.1 GCA_009926905.1 Flavobacteriales bacterium | reverse complement strand
GAATTGGTGCAAACGCTTCTGAAACAAGCAGCAATGGCGCATCCAAAAGTTAAGAAAACACATCCTGTTTTTGTGCGTTTGGCAGATTTTGGAGACAATGGATTGAAATTGGAACTCGTTTTTTGGGCAGATCAAAGTTGGGACATCCTAAATTACAAATCAGAAATTCGTTTTGAAATAGACCGCTTGTTTAGAGAGTATAAAATCTCCATTCCTTATCCGAAACGTTCAGTGATCATAGAAAAATCAATAAACGATTTTCAGAACTTGAATCGTTACGACAATAACAATTTGTAACGTTGAATCGTATTTTCAATTCCTAGATAGAGTGCGTCTGAAATAATGGCGTGACCGATTGAAACTTCGTCCAATTGCACCAATGAATCTTTAAAGAATTTCAAGTTTTCTAAGCTCAAATCGTGTCCGGCATTGATTCCCAATCCTAAACTAACCGCGTGTTTTGTCGCTTCTGCATATTCTTTAACAGCAGCAATTCTGTCTTTGGAATAATCTTCTGCATAAGGTCCGGTGTACAATTCGATACGATCCACTCCTAATTTGGCCGCGTTTGAAATCATTTCAGCATTTGGTTCAATGAATATGGAAGTACGCACGCCCAAAGCTTTAATTTCTTCACAGATATTCTTTAGAAATTCAAAATATGTAATGGTGTTCCAACCAGCGTTTGAAGTCAGAACTCCCGGTGGATCAGGAACTAAAGTGGCTTGAGTTGGACGAATGTCGCGAATCAATTTCATAAAACGCTCGTCAGGATAACCTTCAATGTTGTACTCCGTTTTCACGACTCCTTTCAAATCGTAAGCATCTTGTGTCGTGATGTGTCGTTCGTCAGGTCGTGGATGCACAGTTATTCCATCAGCACCGAAACGTTCACAGTCGATTGCAAATTGAACCACATTAGGAATGGAACCTCCACGCGCATTTCTAATCGTTGCGATTTTATTAATATTGACACTGAGTTTTGACATTGGTATAAAATTTGACAAGCAAAATTACAAACTCTGAAAGGATTTTACTACTTTGGCACTTCGTATGAGAGCAATTGATTTAATAACAGAAGAAATACCTCCGTTAATTCACACAGATACAGGGGAAAAAGCGATAAACTGGATGGATGAATTCAAGGTATCGCACTTACCTGTATTGAAAAATGGCAACTTTGTCGGAGTTGTTTCCGAGTCTGATATTTTGGATCATTTAGATTTGAATCAAACCTTGGATGGATTGTTTCAGCACCTGCCACGACCTTATGTGAAATCCGAAGCACATATTTATGAAGTTTTAGCCAAAATGTCAGAGTTTAAACTGAGTGTGTTGCCTATTTTGGACGAACAAGAACATTATTTGGGATGCAC
Source organism: Flavobacteriales bacterium (assembly GCA_009926905.1). Taxonomy (GTDB): domain Bacteria; phylum Bacteroidota; class Bacteroidia; order Flavobacteriales_D; family Crocinitomicaceae; genus UBA952. Next base: position 927 of record RFNX01000179.1, on the reverse strand, counting down.
AAGCATTTACAAATTAATGACAGAGCTTGCAAATACAGGAAGTATTAAAGATGCTGGCGGGATTTTAGTTTTGGAAGTCAATAGTTTAGACTATTCAATGGCGCAAATTGCTCAAATCGTTGAAAGCAATAACGCTCGAATTCTAAGTTCTTATATTCTTTCAGATTCAGATTCTTCTAAGTTAGATGTAACATTGAAAATCAATCAATTGGAATTAACAAGCATCATTCGCACATTTGAACGTTACGATTATGTGGTAAAAGCTTCTTTTCAATTTGGTATAGGAGATGAAGATATGAATTGGCGCTACGACGCTTTGATGAATTTTCTGAAATTATAATTATGCGCGTAGCAATCTGTGGTCAAAAAGTTAACAAACAAACTGTTGAGGATTTTATAAAAGTTCTCACAATTCTAGCTGATTTCGAATGGAAAGTTGTTTTAGAAGAAGATTTAAAACAACAATTAATTTCCAAAGCGGGCATTTCAGATACTTACGAAATTTTTACGAGTCACAAAGATTTCAATACTGGGATTGATTTAGCAATCAGTATGGGTGGCGACGGGACGTTTTTAAAAACAGTAAGTTACATTCGAAATTCAGGCGTTCCAATCATTGGAATCAATACAGGAAGATTGGGTTTCCTAGCGAACATTTCCAAAGACCAAATTTTCGAAGCACTTTCGCAAGTACGTGAAAAGAAATACGAATTCGAAAGACGTTCACTTTTGCGTGTTTTAACTGATGATGATTTATTTGGCGACGATAATTTTGCCTTGAACGAATTGACTTTGTATAAAAAAGACACTTCTTCCATGATAACCGTTCATGCTTCATTGGATAATAAATATTTGAATTCCTATTGGGCAGATGGTTTGATTGTTGCTACGCCAACAGGTTCAACAGCTTACAGTTTAAGTTGTGGC
>RFNX01000076.1 GCA_009926905.1 Flavobacteriales bacterium | reverse complement strand
CACGCGACTGATCCACGGATTCAGGCAAGCACTGGATTCGAGGCGTCACGTTACGAAGGCCCGGTCAGTATTTCGGGGGTATTGCAAGACGAACTAGAAGCATTTGGATTTGAAACCGTTTCCCTTTGGGCTGCAATTCCGCATTACGTTGCTGGCGATCCTTGTCCAAAGGCTTCTTTGGCCCTGCTGCGCGGTGTTGAAGATGTGCTGGACATCGCTATCCCACTTGATGAATTAGTAGAGAATGCGCGGGCTTGGCAAACAGGCGCGGACGAACTCACCGCAACCGATGAAGACATTGCCGACTACGTGCGCAGTTTGGAAGAGAGTTCAGAAGCCTCAGACTTACCCGAAGCAACTGGTGAAGCTATAGCCCGAGAGTTCGAGCGCTACCTGCGACGACGCGAAGGTTAACTTTTACGGTTTGCGCGATACCAGTTGATTGCTGATTGGGTTGCCGCATCAAAGCCCGAAACATCATCCGTGTTTGTCAGATACGGTGAAATTGTGGTGGCCATTTCCTTGCCAAGCTCAACACCCCATTGATCAAAAGAGTTGATACCCCAGATAATCCCCTGCACAAAAACCATGTGTTCATAGAGCGCAATTAGTGAACCTAGAGCAAATGGATCCACTTCATCCAAAGTAATCAGAGTGGTTGGTCGGTTTCCAGGCATAACTTTGTGGGAAACCAGGTGCTCTGGAGTGCCAGCTTGCTCAACCTGCTGTTTAGTCCGCCCAAAAGCCAAAACAGTTGCTTGCGCCAACGCATTACTGACTAACACATCATGATGTTCGCCAGCAGGATTATGCGACTTCGCTGGAACCAAAACATCACAGGCAACAAACGAGGTACCTTGATGCAACATTTGATAGAACGAGTGCTGCCCATTTGTTCCCGGCTCACCCCAATAGACCGCACTGGTCTGCGTGGGCACTGCTTCGCCCAAGTTCGTTACCGACTTACCGTTGCTCTCCATAATTAGCTGCTGCAGGTATGCAGGAAAACGCTTGAGATACTGGTCGTATGGCAAAACAGCCACAGTCTCGATGTCTAGAAACGAGCGGTTCCATAACCCAATTAGTGCCATCAACATTGGTACATTGTTTTGCGGCGCCGCTGTTTTGAAATGCTCGTCCATTGCATGGAATCCGGCAAGTAATCTTTCGAAATTATCTGGACCAATAGCAAGCATGGTTGAAAGACCAATGCTTGAATCCATCGAATAGCGGCCGCCAACCCAATCCCAGAAACCAAACATGTTCTGCGGATTGATACCAAATTCCTCAACGCGCTGCCGATGTGTTGAGACCGCAACGAAATGCTTGGAAACTGCTTCATCGGCCTGATCGGGCACAGCCGCTAGCAAAGCATCGCGCGCGGTTGATGCGTTCATCATGGTTTCAATCGTGCTGAATGTTTTACTTGCCACGATAAACAAAGTCTCGAGTGGATTAACCTGCTTCAAAACCTCCGAGACATCCGTACCATCAACATTGCTCACGAAATAGAAATTCAGATTGCGCTGGCTGTAACTGCGCAAAGCCTCATATGCCATGACGGGACCTAAATCCGAGCCACCTATTCCGATGTTGACGATATTGCGTATCGGCAAGCCAGTTGCACCCAACCACTGACCTGATCGCACTTGATT
>RFNX01000295.1 GCA_009926905.1 Flavobacteriales bacterium | reverse complement strand
GACGAGTTTTGTGGTTAAAAGGCGATCAAGCTGCTGCAAAAGCTGAATTCTTGAAAGCTCAAACTTTGACTAAAAAGAATAAAATTAAAAACGCAGAAGTGAATCGTGGAATTGCGAAAATTTATATCGATGCTCCGAACAAAAATTTAGACGAAGCAATCTTATTATTAGAAGATGCTATTCTTAAAGATCCTAAAAACGAAGATTCATACTTGCTTTTAGGTGATGCATTGTTGGAAAAAACACCAGATAATGGTAGCCCAGCGATTAAAAACTACAACAAAGTTTTGGACATCAACCCAAAATCTCCTCGTGGAATTGTTCGCGTTGCGAAATTGTACCAACGTGCAAGAAACTATGAATTAGCAAATGAAAAATACAAAGACGCTAAGAAAATAGATTCAACGTATGCGCCAGCTTATCGTGAAAATGCAGAGTTGAACATGCAATTTAAACAAGCAAATAAAGCTATCGAAAATTGGAGACGTTATTTGGAGCTGAACAACACAATTGAAGCACGTTACCGATACGCGACTTCTATGTTTATCGGCAAACAACATTGTGAGGCAATAACAGAATTGAACAATCTAAGACAAAAAGGTTTCTCTAATCTTTACACAGAAAGAATGTTGGCATATTCTTATTTGGAATGCACAACTGAAACAGACGCTTTCAAAAAAGGAATTGAAGCAAGCGATAGATTTTTTGCAATTGCTCCTAAAGAAAAAGTAACCTATTTGGACTACAAAAACAGAGGAGCATTGTTGAGCAAATCGGGTTCTGATTCACTGGCTATTGTGGAATATGAAAACTCTTCAAGATTGAATGAAACTGCTGCGAAAGAATTGGCAGGTGAATTGGCAAAATTGTATTCTAAAGCAAAAAAATACGACAAAGCAATCGAATCTTACAATTTGAAAGTAACGGCTAATAAATTAAGTCCAGCTGAAGAATACGATTTAGGTAAATGTTACTATTTTGGTCCCAAAAATTATCCTTTAGCTGATAGTGCATTTGCGAGGGTTGCGAAATTGTCACCAACTTATGCACCTGCTTATTGGTGGAGAGCACGGACGAATTTGAAAATGGAATCAATAGATCCGAAAGCATATTTGTGGTTGTCTAAGCCATTCTATGACAAAGTAATTGAAATCGTTAAACCTGAAGACCGCGCAACCAATACCAACAAAACTATGGTGATGGAATCTGCAAAATACTTAGGTGATTATTACGTACGTTCAGAAGCAAAAGATTTAGAGAAAGCAAAAACATATTGGGAAATCGTAATCGCAATTGATCCTGCTGACGCTCAAGCAAAAGCATTCTTAGGCTTAAAATAATAAAACACATAATAAGTAGAGGGTGGAAGTTAGTTCTTTCACCCTTTTTTATTGCCCAAAACTTTTTGAATTCTTTAAATTTCTTAGTAATTAAAAG
>RFNX01000223.1 GCA_009926905.1 Flavobacteriales bacterium | reverse complement strand
TCCTTAGTTATTCCAGTTACTTCAAAATAAAACTTTTTGATGTTTTTAAAACCTTCAATTTCAGCTTCTTTCAATCCTTTAATAACTAAAGACTTTGGATTTCCTTTAACTTTTACTGAAGCTACTTCTTTTGTTTCAGTATCGTCGGTCATTACTGAAAAAACGAGGTTTTCAAACACACCAAGTCCCCCTTCAGAATCAGTTTCTAGGGTAATTTTGTTTACTTTCATACTGAAAATTTCATCACGGGAGATGCCAAAATCTTCAGGTTTAAAACTTACGATTGTCATACCATCAGTGACACCATCTTTAAAAAATGGACCTTCCAAAGTGATTTCGAATTCAACAGGGCCATAGGTTTTGGGCTCATAATTTGTACAACCGTATAATAGCATCAAAGCTAACAACGGTAAAGCTAACAACTTGATTTTCTTCATAATTTTTTGTTTAGGTTATGAACAAATATAATAAATAGAAGTTTAGTTGCTATATAAAATTTTATTATAAAAAACACTATAAATTTTGATGATTATGAAATGACCCCAACAAAACTTCTATTTTTTCACAAACTTTTTTGTGATTGAATTTCTGGACGGATTTACTAAGCAACCCTTTTGAAAAGAAATTGGGATTTTGTAACATAAACATCATTTTTTTTGCTAAATCTTCTTCATTTTTTGTTTCAAAAAGAAGTCCGCTTTCACCAAATTCTAGTAATTCGATCGTGCCACCAGCATCGCTTCCAATAACTGGAACACCTTGCGCCATCGATTCAATTGTGACCATTCCGAACGTTTCAGAATCAGAAGTCATCAATGTGCAATCGAATGCGTTGAAAACTACAAATGGATTTTTTTGAAAAGGCAATAATTTCACAGAATTCTGTAAATTGTTTTTAGTAATGAATCGATTTATTTCTTTCAAATAATCGGAAGGAGAGTCAGGTGTTTCTTCGCCAACAAGTACAAGAAGGGCGTTTTCGTGGTTCATTATATTTATAGCTTTCAACGCAAGTAATTGTCCTTTTTTCGGGTCAATTCTGCCGACAATTCCAAAAATAACTCGATCTTTTGGAAGGTTCAATTTTTCTCTTGAAATCGTTTTACTTTCATCGATCACTTTTGAAAAATCCAAACCTGAAGGAATGACATTTATTTTATTTGTATTGACATTTGTGTTGTTTATCACTTGTTGCTTTAGATAAATCAACGGGCAATTCCAAGAGTCAAAAAGTGAATAACGTAAAGTTCTGAAAAACTGTTTTTTGGGCGAAGCAAAGTCCATTTCCATAAAAAAGTGCGTTTTGATTTTTCCACGAGAATAAAAACGAATGGATGCCGCTATGCTCATGTCAAATGTTGCTCGGAAAAATAAATGTTGGATTTTATCTTTTTTTAATTTTTTCAGCAAACGTAAAGCATTAATAATATCAAGATGGTTTTTGTGTTTTCTGATGGGTTCAAAAGGAAGATTTTGTTCAACACAAGCTTTATAAGTTGG
>RFNX01000646.1 GCA_009926905.1 Flavobacteriales bacterium | reverse complement strand
TCGTTGAAATGAAATTTAGGTCAATCGAAAGGGAACAAGAAATTAAAGAAACATTGTATCTATATCTGATGCAAAAGAGAGAGGAAAATCAGATTGCAATGGCAGTTGGTGTTGGAAATGCAAAAATAGTAGATGATGGTTATTCTACAGGACAAATTGTTTCTCCGAATAGAAAATTATTCTTCCTTTCTGCCATATTAGTTTCACTGTTTTTGTTTGCAATTATTGTTTATTTAAAAGAACTTTTCGATGATAAGGTATATTCGAAATCAGATATTGAAAAAGTTAGATTACCTTACATAGGAAATATTCCTTTAGGAGAAAAAGATTCACAAATTGTCATTTCACAAAGCAGTAAAACAGCTATTTCTGAGGCGTTTAGAACCTTAAGAACCAACATCGATTTCATGTTGGGACATCGAACTGAAAAAGGGAAATTCATATTTGTTACATCAACTGTAGCTAAAGAAGGGAAATCGTTTACTGCGGTAAATTTATCCTTATCACTTGCTCTGACAAATAAAAAAGTACTTCTAATTGGAATGGATCTTCGAGCTCCGAAACTTGAACAATATATTGGAAATGAAAGAACTAAAGGTTTATCAAACTACATTGTTGACGATGAAATTATTATAGATGATTTGATTTACATCTCAAGCTTAAATGACAAAGTGAGCATTCTTTCATCGGGAGATATTCCTCCAAACCCAGCTGAACTACTTCTTAGCGATAGGGTTGAAAAGTTGTTTAATGAAATTGCTTACAAATATGATTACATCGTTGTTGATACTGCGCCAGCTGGAATAGTAACAGATACTTTTTTAGTAGCAAAATATGCAGATTTATTCCTTTATATTGTCAGGGCAAATGCCTTACCAAAAAAAATGCTAAGTATTCCTTCTGGAATTTATAAAGAGAAAAAATTACCTAACATGATTATACTTTTAAACGGTACACAAGCTGGAAAAGGTTATGGATATGGTTATGGGTACGGCTATGGGTACGGTTATGGTTACGGATATGGATACGGTTATACAGAAGGATATTACATAGACGATAAACCTAAGAAGAAAAATCTATGGGCTAAAATAAATCCATTTAAGTGGTTTAAAAAGTAATTCCAACTGGACAATGGTCAGAGCCAAGAACTTCATTTAGTATAAAAGCATCCTCTATTTTATCCTTCAACGAATCTGAAATTAGGAAATAGTCAATTCTCCAACCTACATTTTTTTGTCTTGCACCTGCTCTATAGCTCCACCATGTATATTTGATTGTTTCAGGATTTTTATGTCTGAAAGTGTCAACAAATCCATTTGATAAGAAGTTAGTCATGCCATCAATCTCTTCT
>RFNX01000323.1 GCA_009926905.1 Flavobacteriales bacterium | reverse complement strand
ACGAATGTCAATTACCTCTTTAATTTACCAAAGATGAATAATCGACTAATCATTGGTTTAAAACTTGGTTACAACATGCCATTTGATAAATTAAAATGGACAACGGGAAAGACCACTTTAGCGAACTCACCAAACATCAATCCACTCAATTTTGCTGCTCAAGCTAATATTGGGTTTACTTTTTAAACGACATAAAATATCATTTATAAAATCTTTTCTTCATGAAAAAAACGTCGCTTTTACTTCTCTTAATTGTCTTTTCAAGTACAATTTCTTTTTCTCAAACGTTTTTAACCAATGGACAAGTTTATGACTTCAATGTTGGTGATGTAGTTCAAGGTAGGTATTTGGCTTACAGTCCAAGCGGTGGCGGCCCACCAACCTATGAAACAAGAACGATTCTGGGAAAAGAGCTCGTAGCAAGTTTAGATACGATAAGATACACCGTCAAAAGAGATTTTTACACACTTCCTTTATGTCCGACTTGTAGCCCTACATTTAGTCATGATACAATTATTCAAACAGTAACCAATTTATCATTACCTGCAGGGCATAATAATGCAACAGACTGTTATTCATTGCGAGATACCTTGTATTTAGATACCTGTGATAGACTAGTTTGGGAAAAAATACCGGTATATGTTGACACTTGCTTTGAACCAATTACTCATACTACACGTGTTGTAGAAGGGGTAGGAGGAGTCTTTTTTACCAAATCAGATCCTAGCAGCGGCGGTGCTACGGATACACAATTTATTCTGACCTATTACAGTAAAAATACAGGATCTTGCGGCAATTTGACAAATGACCTTATTGAAATACAAGCTAAGTCATTACCGATTCAAATTTTCCCAAACCCAGCCTCTGAAACTTTCACTATTTCGCTCCCTGAAAACGCTTCAATAAACGACTGTGTCCTATTGGATAATTTAGGAAAAGAAGTTAAGCGATTTGTTGCAACTAAAGGAGAGAATTTGGTGGATATATCGGAGTTGGAAAGTGGAATTTATTTCATTCAAATCGACTCTCAAATTAGTAAACTTATTAAAAACTAAATTATGAAAAAATTAATTACTTTGTCTGTATCTACCTTATTATCAATTTCAGGGCTATTTGCTCAACCGATATTGGACAACACGGTTTTTCCGATAATTGGTGATTCCGTGAATTACATTTCCTTGAGCGACGGACAAGGTGTTCTGCCTGGAACAACCGGTAGTAATGTGACTTGGGATTTTTCGAACCTAAATTTGACAGGCTCAAATTCTTCAGTTACTTACATGGATCCTGTTGCAACCGGTAATTCCAGTTTATTTCCAGAAGCCAATATCGCCAAATACTATAGCGCCAATCAAATAGAATATTACAAGAAAACCAATGATTCACTCAATTTTTATGGTGATGCTACTACTGGTGTAGGAGTGCGATACTATCACAATCCGAGATTGAATTTAAAAGTGCCCTTTAATTTTGGAGAGTCTTTTTCAGACGATTTTGCATCAAATTTCATTAATGGAAACGGTTTCTCTGTCACGCGAACAGGGACTGTACAAAGCATATTTGACGGTTATGGGACATTAGTCTTACCCAATATCACCATTCCAAATTGCATAAGAATCAAAACGGCGAGGTATGTCC
>RFNX01000028.1 GCA_009926905.1 Flavobacteriales bacterium | reverse complement strand
CCCCAACCAATGGTTCAACGGCAGCGGTTTATACTTCCATTTCACAAACTGCTATCACTTTTACTTTTACAAAAGGAAATGGTGATAAACGTATCATTGTAGCCAAAAGTGGTTCAGTATCTTCTACCGATCCAACCAATAATACAAGCTATACAGCTAATGCAGCTTATGGTTCAGGTGATGCTTTAGATGGTTATATAGTATACAACGGTACTGGAGAATCAGCAACCATCACTAACTTAACGGCAGGTACAACTTATCATTTTAGTATTTACGAATACAATTATTCAGGTGCTACTATTCTATATTCAACTTCAACAAAATATTCAGCTTGTGCCACTACCTTACAACCAGATGCGGATGGAGATGGTGTAGCCGATGCAGATGATGAATACCCAACTGATGTAAACAAAGCATTTAACAACAGCTACCCTGCAGCTTCTTATGCCACTTTAATGTTTGAAGATTTATGGCCAGGTAAAGGTGATTACGACTTTAATGACCTAGTATTAAACTACCAATACAATACAATAACCAATGCTTCAAACCAAGTGGTAGAAGTAAGATACAGTTTTGTAACAAGAGCTGTTGGAGGATCATTGCACAATGCATTTGCCTTTCAATTAGATGGTATTAATTCAAATAAAATCAGAAGCGTAACAGGTTCAAAAGCAGCTGGTGCTCCGTGGTTGCAATTGAATAGCAATGGAACAGAAGCTAGCCAAGGCGATAATGCAAACATCGTAGTATTTGATGATGCTTATAAATTATTACCTACCCAAGCTGGTTTTAGCTTCATAAACACATACCAAGGATCACCTGATTCAGGAAAAGATACTACTAGCATTGTGGTGAAGTTTATTGATAATGGTGTTGTGCCAACTGGAGGAGCGATTAACTACAGCAGTTTTGGAACAAATGTTTTCAACCCTTATATTATCTTGAACCAAGTAAGAGGTAAAGAAGTTCATTTGGTTGACAGAGTTCCTTCAGCAAAAGTAGATGCTAGCTTCTTTGGAACAGAGCAAGATAAAAGTAATCCTGGAAATGGAAGCTATTACAAAACAGCTAACAATTTACCATGGGCTATCAGTGTATCAAGTTCAATCCCATACCCACAAGAGAGAACAGATATCAGCGAGGCATTCTCAAAGTTTATTCCTTGGGCTTCATCAAATGGAACAAGCAATCAAACTTGGTACTTAGATAT
>RFNX01000029.1 GCA_009926905.1 Flavobacteriales bacterium | reverse complement strand
AGCTTTCAAAAAAGAAGAACAAATCATTCTGTTTCAAAATCGTAGAGGTTACACGCCGTCTTGGTCGTGTGAGATTTGTGCTTGGACGCCACGTTGTACGAATTGCGACGTTTCATTAACCTATCACAAACACAGTAATTTACTGAAATGTCATTATTGTAGTTTTACGACAGCTCCTGTTGGAACGTGCAAAGCTTGCGGTAGTAATCGTTTGAAAATGAATGGTTTCGGAACTGAAAAAGTGGAAGACGATTTAGCGATTATTTTCCCTGACAAAATCATCAAGCGATTGGATTTAGACACCACGCGAACGAAAAATGCCTACGAAGAAATTTTAGACGATTTTGACAACCGTAAAATTGATGTTTTAATTGGAACACAAATGGTTACCAAAGGTTTGGACTTCGACAACGTAAGTTTGGTGGGGATTTTAGATGCAGATATGTTGCTCAACCGACCGGATTTTAGAGCTTACGAACGCTCGTATCAGTTGATGTCGCAAGTGGCAGGGCGTGCAGGTAGAAAAGGAAAACGAGGAAAAGTAATCATTCAAACTTCGAATCCAGATCATTGGGTGATTGAGTTGGTGCAACAACATAACTACAAGCAATTTTATGCACAAGAAATAATTGAACGCGAAAATTTCTTCTATCCGCCATTCTTCAAAATGATATCATTTACCCTGAAACACAAGGAAGAACACGAAGTAACACGTGGCGCGAACGAATTTGCCTTGGCTCTGAAAAACATTTTTAAGGAGCGTGTGATGGGACCAGAATTTCCTTTAATTAAGCGCATTCAAAACCAATTTTTGAAAGAAATTAAACTGAAAATTGAACGCACAGCTCCTGAAAGAAAAGTGAAAGAACGCATCAAAATTCTGATGGATGAATTCTATGCAAAAGCAGGAAATAAATCGATTAAGATTGTGGTGGATGTCGATCCCTTGTGATGGATGTTAGTTTGTGTTGTTTTTTTTCTAGTATGTGCCTAATACGCTTCACACTATGACTCCGACTTTCTCGCTTTCTCACTCATTCTCACTCTGATTGATTCTCCGCTCTCTCCGCCATGGCGGACTGTTTCTCACTCTGATTTTCTGTTC
>RFNX01000581.1 GCA_009926905.1 Flavobacteriales bacterium | reverse complement strand
AAAAGTAACGCCCGATAAATCATGTAAAATTCCGGCAATTGCAGCTCCTTTTGAACCAACTAATGAAGCTACAACTGCTCCAAGTGCTCCAAAAGTGACAATGACCATCGTTCCGTAACCGCGTTTTTCTTTCGACATCATTTCTGAAACCAAAGTAATTCCTGCGCCAAGTTCACCTGCAAGTCCAATTCCAGCAATCACACGAACTATAGCATAAGTGGAAACATCACTCACAAATGCATTGACAATATTCGCTAAAGAATATAATAGAATAGAACCAAAAAGTACTTTCAATCGGCCTTTTTTATCGCCCAAAATTCCCCAAAGCAAACCGCCGATTAACATTCCAAGCATTTGCATATTGAACAAATATTTACCTGTAGCAGCTTTTACAACATCGCTTGCGTGTGGCATAATTTGATTTAAACTTTCCGCTTTCACAACGCCAAATAGCACTAGGTCATAGATGTCAACAAAATAACCTAACGCAGCAACAATTATTAGTAATGCGATTTTTTTATTGGAAGTGTTTGATTGTTTCATGGAACGAATTTAAAATAAATCACAAAATTGAGCATCTTTTAATTAAAGTTCGTTTTCAATTTCAAACACAATGAAATTCTATTTATATTTAACAAAACAATTTTTATGGTCGTCAATCTTTCCTTACAGCATTCCGTTTTCAATTCTTTTATCGCTGAAATTCGCGATGAGAACGTTCAAAAAGACTCGATGCGTTTTCGTTATAATATGGAACGTATCGCTGAAATTTTAGGTTATGAATTGTCGAAAAAAATGAACACAAAAACCATTGAAGTCCAAACTCCACTTGGTATTTCGAAAGAACACGTTTTAGCAGAAGCTCCAGTTTTAGCTACGATTTTAAGAGCAGGTTTGGCAATGCATAATGGTTTATTAAGAATGTTTGACAATTCTGACAGTGCTTTCATTTCTGCTTTTAGAAAACATACAACTCCAGAAGAATTTGAGATTTATGTAGAATATTTAGCAGCTCCTCTATTGGATGGACGTGTTTGGATTATTAGCGATCCAATGTTAGCAACAGGTAGCTCGATGGTAACGGTTTATAAAGCTTTATTAAAAAGTGGAAAGCCATCTAAAGTATATATAGTTTCAGCGATTGCGACACCAGATGCAATTGATTTAATCAAACGAACTTTGCCAGAAAACACAGAAATTTGGGTGGGAGCAATTGACGTAGAATTAACCGCTCAATCTTATATCGTTCCTGGCTTGGGCGATGCGGGTGATTTAGCATTTGGAATAAAAGTTTAGTTATGAACTGGGGCGCATTTACCAGTGTTTTCGCGATTGCAACAGTGAAATTCATGTTCTCGACTTTTCCTGGACCACATATTGGTTTGCTTTATTATGAAACGTTTATAGCTGCATTTTTAGGCGGAACAGTTAGCTCGGCGTTTTTTTATTTCGGAAGTGACTTACTAATGGAATGGAGTCACAAACGCAAAGTTGAAAAAGAACGATTATTACACGAGCAAGGAATTGCTGTCCCACATAAAAAGAAATTCACAAAAACGAATCGTTTGATTATTCGATTAAAAATGAGTTTTGGAATTATGGTATTTGTTTTTGGGCACCGTTCTTTTTTTCAGTTCCTTTAGGAAGTATTGTCGTTGCTAAATTTTATGGGAAATTGGGGAAAACTTTTCCATTAATAATCCTTGGAATGGCAATTAACGCAGCATTCACTACATTTTTAGCTTATGCCGTTTTCGGGTAAACACATTTTCTTTGATTTAGATAGAACGCTTTGG
>RFNX01000602.1 GCA_009926905.1 Flavobacteriales bacterium | reverse complement strand
ATCCAACAATGTACACATGTTTGAATTCCAAACCTTTACTAGCGTGAATTGTCATCATTGAAACGTGATTTCTTTCATCTGGTTTTTCTTCATCGGCATCTGTCAACAACGCGACCTCTATCATAAAGTCTGCCAAAGATTTGAATTCATCAGAATCGCTTCCTTTTACAAACTCTTGAATACCAGCCAATAACTCTTCAACGTTTTGGAAACGCTCCACTTCTTCAGGACCTTTGTCTTTGTCGGCGGTCATTTCACGAATAATTCCAGAAGATTTTGCAATAGTATTCGCTAAATCAAACGCGTTTAATTTATTCAATTGCGCACTGAAACTGTTGATCATTGTTACGAAATCGTAGATTTTTTGCTTCGTTCCGTTGTTAACGTCGGTTGGATATTGTTCAAAATCCGACATCACTTGCCACATGCTCACATTGTATTTATTTGCCGCAATAATGATGTTTTCGATGCTCGTTTTACCAATTGCTCGTTTCGGATAATTGATAACGCGTTTCAAAGCTTCTTCATCGTTTTGATTCGCTGTCAAACGAAAATAAGCCAATAAATCCTTGATTTCTTTGCGTTGATAGAACGACAGTCCACCGTAAATTTTATAAGGAATGTTCAATTTTCGCAAGGCCTCCTCAAAAGCTCTGGATTGCTTATTCGTTCTATAAAGTATGGCAAATTCATTGAAGTCTTTAGCATCCGATTGTTTAACATCAAAAATTCGATTCGAAATCGTCCGACCTTCTTCGTTGTCAGTTAAGGTTCTGATTACTTTGATTTTAGAGCCGTCAATGTTGTCTGTCCAAACGTTTTTCGTGATTTGATCTTTGTTCTTTTTAATAACACTGTTTGCAGCTTCAACGATGTTTTTGCTACTTCGGTAATTTTGCTCGAGTTTATAAAGTTTAAAATCAGGATAATCTTTTCTGAAATTTAGTATGTTTTCAATGTTTGCTCCGCGGAAGGAATAGATACTTTGCGCATCGTCACCAACCACACAAATATTTTCGTAAGCAGCTGCTAATTTCTTGACAATCAAGTATTGTGCGTAATTCGTATCTTGGTACTCATCTACTAAAATGTACTTGAATTTTTGCTGGTAATAATGTAAAACTTCAGGGAAATTACTCAGTAGTACATTTGTAAAATAAAGTAAATCATCAAAATCCATCGCTCCCGATTTCTGACAACGATTGGCATACGCTTGGTAGATTCGCGCCATTTCAGGACGACGTGACTGTTTGTCCTCTTGAATGATTTCAGGATTTAAAGCATAAGCTTCTGGAGAAATAAGGTTGTTTTTCGCTGCTGAAATTCTTCCGAAAACATTGCTCGCTTTATACGTTTTATCGTCTAAATTGTATTCTTTGATGATGTCTTTGATGAGACTTTTGGAATCTTGTGTGTCGTAAATCGTGAAATTATTTGGAAATCCAATTCTGTCTGCATTGAAGCGCAAAATTTTCGAAAACACCGAGTGAAAAGTTCCCATTGTGATGTTTTTCGCTTCTGTTCCTCCAATGATTTGACCAATTCTTTCTGTCATTTCGCGAGCAGCTTTGTTTGTAAATGTCAGCGATAAAATATTGAATGGATCAATCCCTTGATCGAGCATGTAGGCAATTCGATACGTCAAAACCCTTGTTTTACCTGAGCCTGCTCCAGCAATTACCATCGTTGGACCATATATATTTTCGACAGCCACAATCTGGCTTTCATTCAATTCATTCAAGTAGGACATCCAGATTCTTTATATTATTCAAAATTAAGAAATAATGCAAATTGCAAAATCAGCAGGAAGAATGATTTACGAACAATTGACAATTCATGAAGTTTTCTAATCATTTTTAACAGTCAAAGAAATCATAAAACTCGCAATTGTGTTATTTTTGCACTCCTTTTTTGAAAGATGAAACTATACCATAATAATCGTTGTAGCAAAAGTAGATGCGCACTTGATTGGCTTCAAGAAAACAACTTTGATTTCGAAGTTGTCGAATACCTTAAAACACCTCCAACGAAAGCTGAATTAAAAGCAATTTTAACTCAATTGGGAAAACAACCTTCAGAACTTGTTAGAAAGTCAGAAGAGGAATACAAACTTTACATCAAGGACAAGCAATTAAGTGAAGAAGAAATTCTTGATATTATGTTGCAATTTCCGAAACTAATTGAGCGTCCAATCGTAGTATGGGACAACAATGCAGTCTTGGCACGTCCACTTGAACTTTTGATAGAAAAATTAAAATAATAACCTAAAGAAGCAACTGCTTCATTGAATTTAAGATGAGAACAAAGTACATTGATTTAATTGACCAAACGTTTGATTTTCCTCAAAACGAATTTTACTTGCACGAAGATCGTTTGTTTTTCCACGGAATTGACCTGATGCGTTTGATTAATGAATACGGAACACCTCTGAAATTCAATTATTTACCTCAAATTTCAAACAATATTCAACGTGCTAAAAGTTGGTTCCGCGAGGCAATGAATAATTTGGGTTATACAGGAAAATACCATTATTCGTACTGTACCAAAAGCAGTCATTTCTCTTTCGTTTTGGACGAAGTATTAAAAAATGACGTTCACATT
>RFNX01000641.1 GCA_009926905.1 Flavobacteriales bacterium | reverse complement strand
GAAGAATTTCATCCTTTGAACGCACAATATATTTTGTCTGTTTTGCTAAAAAACAAAAATGAAGAACTAGCATTGCGCATGTTAGACGCAGTCGATCTTCGTCTGATGAAAAACAAAAAATACAAACGTGCAGTGAAAAAAATGCGTGAAGAAATGCGCCATAAAAAACAGAAAATGAATGGTCTTTCTGTTTTCGAATGGATGAACATTGAAGAATGGAAAGCGTTCAAAATTGCTGTTGCAAAGGATAAATTCTACATCGATTCAGCTGCTAATGTTTCTGGTGTGGAGCCACGTTTAATCGTTTCATGTTTAGTTGGCGAGCAAATTCGATTGTTTAACTCGAAACGCGAATCTTACAAACGCTACATCGGACCTTTGAAAGTGTTAGTTCTTGAAAACCGCTTGTCGTATGGCGTAACTGGAATCAAAGAAAGTACTGCCATGAAAATCGAGCATTATTTGAAAGACAGCACAAGCGCCTATTATTTGGGTAAAAAATATGAAAATCTGCTTGATTACGATCCTGCGAACAGTTACACCAATAACATCAATGATACCATGAGTTTGCGTGTGCGCCGTTTGGTACAATTCAAAAATCACTACTATTCATACTTGTATACTGCTTTATTCTTGAAACAAATCAAAATGCAGTGGGAACGCGCTGGCTATCCATTAGACAAACGCCCTGAAATTTTAGCATCTTTATTCAATTTGGGTTATCAAAAATCCAAACCAAAGAAAAATCCCGGTGTGGGAGGTTCCAATTACAAAATTCACGACACAGAATATACTTTTGGTTCTGTTGCATTTGAATTTTATTATTCCGGTGAACTTTCGGAAATTTTCCCTTATAAAAAGAAAAGCTTCGACTTTTAAAAAACAAACCTTAACACTTTAACTACTAATTGTTAACACATTCAGTGTGTTGTATTTTCACGTTTTTTTGTTATTAAGTTTTCCTTTTTTCGCCTATTAACAAAGCAAAAAGAACAAACATTTATTTAATGTTGTTAATGGTAAATCAATATACAAAATTTAGACTTTAACTTTATTAACTTTACCCAATGCACTATTTAGAAGCCGAATTATTTTCATCTTTAGGAGAAAACAACCTTTTGTTTAACTTCATTAAAAATACTGCATTTGATGGTGTTTGGTACTGGGATTTAGAAAAGCCAGAAAATGAATGGATGAGTCCTAGCTTTTGGACAACTTTAGGTCACAATCCAGATGAAATGCCACACTCTCCTTCTGCATGGCAAAATTCCATTTTTGAAGAAGATTATTTAGAAGCTAGAAATAGAATTACTGCCTTACTTGAGAGTAAATCTGTGAATTATGAACAAACATTACGTTACCGCCACAAAGACGGAAGTACCGTTTGGATTCAATGCAAAGGGGTAGTTGTTCGTAATGAAATGGGAATTCCTCTACGTATTTTTGGAGCGCACATAAAAGTGACAGCTCTGATTCTCAAAGAAATGATGAATCAAAATAATAGGTCTAGTTTTGAACAAATTCACGAAGCTGCTCCAATAAGCCTCGCTTTAAATTCTAATAATACTGAAATAGTAAAAGGGAGTGATGAACTTATACATAACTTCAATAATTCTTCAAACGTTCAAGAAGAAATAATCTTGGAAGATGGTACAAAATATCCAATTGAAATGGTTGGAATTTTATTTTATGATAAAGATGATCGTCCGAAAATTGGTTCTTACATCGAGGATGTTTCTGAAAGAGTTCAGCTTACAAAACAATTGCAGCGAAGAGATGAATTACTTGGTTTGTTAGCTCAAAATACATCTGATACCTTGATGATTTTCAATAATAAAAATGAAATCACGTATGCAAGTCCTTCATTTGAACGAATAACTGGAAAAAAAATTGAAAAATTTCCAGTAAATGAAATGGAAGCAATTGACTATGTGCATCCAGATGAATTAAAATGTGTAGTGAAATCGTATCGTAATGCTGTCGACAACAAAGAACGAGAACTGGTTTTAGTGCATCGAGCAATTCATGTAACTGAGGGTGATATTTGGTTAGAAGACCGAGCAAATATGGAATACGATTCAAATGGGAATCATGTAAAGACTTTCGTTGTTTCTAGAAATATTACAAAAAGAAAAAACTTAGAAATAGCTTTACTTGAAGAATCTCAAAAACGTAAAGAAATTGCTGAACAATTAGTTGAAGAGAAAGAAAAAAGCAAAGAGGAATTATACAAAGACTTGCACGATGGTGTGAATCAATTGTTATTCGCTTCTCGTTTACATTTGGAAAACTCTGGATTCGCAAATGATGAAAATGTATCCCAAGCTGTTGACTATTTATCGAAAGCAATCATTGAAATTAGAAAAATCGCAATAGAATCCACTTCGCAGTTCATTGTTGACAGTAGTTTCGACGTAGCCATTACTGAGTATTTAGTGAAATTAAATGTTCATTCTGACATCAAATTCAGTGTTGATAATTTGATTGAGGAACATCTAAAACTCGATGATAATAAAAAGAAACATTTGTTCCGCATCTGTCAAGAATTAAGTCAAAACGCTATAAAACACTCCAACGCAACGAAAATGTCCTTCCGATTTAGGATAGAAAATAACGAACTAATTCTTATAGCAAAAGACAATGGAAATGGCTTGAATGAAAATCAAGACCCAGGAATTGGCATGAAAAACATCATTGACCGCGTATATTTAATGGAAGGAAAAATTCGGTTTATAAACTTTAAAAACAATGGCCTTGCTGCATATATCAGGGTAAAAATATAATTCAATGGAAAATAAGATAACAGTTTTTATTGCAGAAGACCACAAATTAGTTAGAGATGCTTGGAAATTAACTATTGAGAAAAACGCTCTTTTTTCAATTATTGGTGAAGCAGAAGATGGCAAAACTGCCCTAGATTTCTGTTCAAACAACAAAGTTGACGTCATTATAATGGACATCAATTTGAAAGATGGAAAATCGCTACAAGTAATCAAAACAATGTTGGATAATATTCCAAATGTTAACATAGTTGTAGTTTCCATGCTGAATGTTTACCACCTTGTTAAAGATTTATACAAAGCAGGAATTCGCGCATTCTTAACAAAAAACTCATCAAAAGAAGAATTGTTAGAAGCAATAACTAAAGCTTCCAAGAAAGAAAAATATTTCAGTATTGAAATTTCTAATCTGTTCCTTGAGCGTGAAAATGATGCTGTTAATCTTCTAAATTCCAGAGAATTAAAGATAATAAATCTCATTTGCCTAGGATTAAGTAATAAGGAAATTGGAATAGAGATGAAAACTTCTGAAAAAACCGTTGAAGGTCACAAAACGAAAATCTACAAGAAAATAAAAGCCAATAATAACATTGGTATTTACGAATTTGCGATTAAAAACGGATTAATCGATCCAACTAGTTAATCTAAAAACCTAATAACACTTGAAATAACTTATTTTAACTTAGAATAAAGCAAATTTTTAGTGATTAAAAAAGGGTTTGCCCTATATTAATAAACACATATCCCTCATAACATATTTTTATATTAAAAATACTTTTTATATACATTTTATTCTTTTTTAATTTACATCGGTAATTAAAATTTAAATATTCTTTTGGTTAAATCAAAAGTTAAAAGTGTAAATAGATGTGTATGAAAAATTACAAGGTTTTGATGGGTTGGTTAATCGCTTTAAATCTAATTATTGCAACAAATCAATCAGTTTATGCAAGAGAGTTAAGTGAAATTGTTAACAAAACAACACTTAATTATAATGTTAATGAAGACATTAAAGAAATTAAACAATGGAAAGATCGAGAGCTAGCTTTGTACAGCCAAACTGGTGATGAACAATTCAAACTTCAAAGTGACTTTTTAGGATTCTTCATAGAAAGAAGCAAATACATAAATCCTAGCGAAAACCAATTCAAAAGGATGCTTAGTAATTTGTTTGAAATTCAACGCAAATCCAAGGATAAGTATGAAGCACTTTATCTGGCAAGTACTTTTCACATAGCAGAAATGACCTTACCTTACGCTCCTAAATTCAGTCATAAACTTTTTAAAACTATCCTTAAGAAAAATGATTCTAATGTAGGAAGCAGACTACATTATGAAGTGAATATGATCTTAGGTAATGAAAGTCAATCAAATGGTGACTTCAAGAAGGCAATGTACTTTTACCAAAAATGTTATAATTCAGTTAGACCTGAAGATGCTTATTTATGTTCCAAATCTCTTTTAACAATTGCAATGTGTGAATTACAATTAGGTAAAATTGAAACAGCAAAATCGCATTTAGATTTATCCATTAATTTATTAAAAGAAAAAGGTAATCTCACAGACCAAGAACTATGTACTTATAAATTTACACAAAGTGTAATATGTAATTATTTATACATAAAAGGAAATGTAACAAAAGCAAGAGAAACACTTTTAGCGA
>RFNX01000030.1 GCA_009926905.1 Flavobacteriales bacterium | reverse complement strand
TGCTGTGCAAGAAATTCCAAATGGATTGGCGCAAGCTTTTGTGATTGGAGAAGAATTTATTGGTGACGACAAAGTAGCTTTGATTTTAGGAGATAACATTTTCTACGGAGTTGGAATGGACACTTTATTAAAAGAAAATAACGATCCTGAAGGAGGAGTTGTTTATGCCTATCACGTTAGCGATCCCGAAAGATATGGAGTTGTAGAATTTGACGATGAAATGAAAGCTATTTCAATTGAAGAAAAACCTTTGAAACCTAAATCAAATTATGCTGTACCTGGTTTGTATTTTTATGACAATTCAGTTGTAGAAATTGCAAAAAACTTGGAACCATCTGCTCGTGGTGAATATGAAATTACAGATGTAAATGCTGAATATTTAAGACAAGGAAAATTAAAAGTGGCAGTTTTAGACAGAGGAACGGCTTGGTTAGACACAGGTACTTTTACATCATTAATGCAGGCAGGACAATTTGTTCAAGTTATTGAAGAACGTCAAGGATTGAAAATTGGTTGTATTGAAGAAATAGCCTTCAGAAATGGATTTATAAACGCAGAACAATTAAAACAAATCGCTACACCACTTGTTAAAAGCGGATATGGTTCTTATTTAATGAACTTGATAACAAATTAATGGATTTTATTTTAAAATACTCTGAACAACTTGCCAGTGAAATTGAGAAAGTAGATTTTCCTCATTTTCCTGAAAACTTGTATCATCCATTGCAGTATTTTCTTTCATTAGGAGGAAAAAGAATGCGACCTGTGGCTACCATTTTAGCAGGTGAATTATTTGGTGTTGAATTTGAAAAAACTAAAAATACGGCATTAGCAGTTGAGCTTTTTCATAATTTTTCGCTGATTCACGACGACATAATGGACAATGCACCTTTAAGAAGAGGGATGCAAACAGTTCATGAAAAATGGAATCCAAATATCGCTATTCTTTCAGGTGATGTTTTATTTGTAAAAGCCTATGAATTACTTTCAAAAAACGATAGTAATCATTTACCTTCTTTATTAGAAGTTTTCAATAAAACTGCGATTGAAGTATGTGAAGGTCAACAATTAGATATGGATTTCGAACAAAAATCGCATGTCTCCAAGGAAGAGTATATTGAAATGATTCGATTAAAGACTTCAGTTTTATTAGGTGCGGCCTTAAAGATGGGGGCTATTTTAGGGGATGCTTCAGAGGAAAATCAACAATTGATTTACGAGTTTGGTGAGAATTTAGGAATAGCTTTTCAAATTCAAGATGATTTATTAGACCTTTATGGACAACCTGACAAGGTTGGTAAACAAGTTGGTGGAGATATTCTAGCTAATAAAAAAACACTCCTTACTATATTGGCAAAACAAGATGCCTCTGAAGATGAAACAAACAAAATGAATCAAATTTTTAAATTAAGTTCTGATGTAGAAAAAGTTTCACAAACAATCTCGTTATTTGAACAACTTGAAATTGAATCAAAATGTAAGGAAGAAATAAAATATTAC
>RFNX01000199.1 GCA_009926905.1 Flavobacteriales bacterium | reverse complement strand
ATTCAATTCAGATTAAAGAAAGAATTTTAATTTACATCGACCGCATGATTGACTTTCTTTCAGAATATCCACAAATGTCCATGTTCATCATTAAAGAAATAAGCATCAATCCAGAATTATTCAAAGCTAAAGTTCATGAAACTAGAAAAGGAAAAGGCGCGACTATTTTAACCATTTTAGAAGAAGGAAAAAAAACAGGACAGATTCCTGCTGATTTAGATTCTGTGATTTTCATGCTTAACCTTCACTCGCTTTGTACCTATCCATTTCTTGCTTCGCCAATTTTCAAGGTAATTTCTGAAAAAAGCAAAATGAATTGGAAAGATCCACAAAACAGTAAGTTGAAACAATCTGTTAAAGATTTTGTAAACATCAAATTGTAAACATTTCAATTGGAATTTTAGCTACCATTCTATCATGGACCTATGTTACTAATAGAAATGGAACAATAAAACCTCGAAAGATTGACTATTGGGGAATTCTTTTCCTTGTTTATATTCCAGTTGTTTTATTAATTCGCTACAAAAAATCAGATGTAGTCCAGTTTCTGATGGACATTAAAAAAGTTTAAACAATAAAAAAACGCTTTAAGATATTTTCCTAAAGCGTTTTTTTATTGTTTTTTATAACACTTAAGCTTCAATAGCTCTATTCATAAGGCTAATCATTGCCAATGTAACAATGAATAATTGAGTTGCTGTGTCTTCGCTAAATGATGAACCGTCTTCGTCTTCTGTAGAAACTTCCATCGCCATAAATTGAGCCAATTCCGGTTGGTCGCAGAACGATTCCAAAATTTCTTCGTCTTCTTCTTCAAAATATTGATCCAACATATCAAAATAAGGTTCTTCTAATTCGTCGATGTCTGCTTCAACGATTGGTCTCAATGTGATTCCTTCTTGGCTGAAGCACTCATTAATGACACAGAAATAATATAACAACAAACCTTCCAATTCTTCATTTTCGTATTCAGTTGGTGCTGACATTACATAGTCAAGTAGGATTTGTTGTGCTGTTGCATATTTTTCAGAAATAACCTCTAATTGGTCGTCATCCAAATTGTCAACTACGTCAATTGCTCTTTCAATTGCTGCTAAAGAAACGTGTTTCATGTATTTAATTTTTGGCAAATTTACGGAAGTATTAGAGAAATATCTCGTTCTTTAGCAAATGTTACACAAAGTTTATTTTGACCTACTTAAATTTGTACCATCAAAACGATTAAAACAGGATTAAAACTTTAAAAAATGGCAAAAACAGGAACAATAATAGATGTTAGAACCAGAGCGGAATTCAGCGGTGGAAATGTGTCTGGATCAATCAATATTCCATTATAAGAAATCACCATGCACATTGATGAAATAAGATCAATGGAGCAGCCAATCGTTTTTTGTTGTGCAAGTGGAGGAAGAAGTGGCCAAGCAACGCATTATTTTCAATCAATCGGAGTGGAGTGCGAAAATGGTGGGTCATGGTTGGATGTAAATTATCAAG
>RFNX01000031.1 GCA_009926905.1 Flavobacteriales bacterium | reverse complement strand
CAATGTGGATTGCAACGCTGATAGTTCCAGGAATCACAATCGATGGTGGTGTCAAAACCTATCTTTGGGTCGCACTGCTCTTCGGTCTTATTAACAGCATATTTGGATCAATTATTAAGGTGCTCACCTTTCCAGTTTCGATTGTGACCTTTGGGTTGTTTATCTTTGTTATTAACGCAGCGATGTTGTCACTGACCGCTCGCTGGAGCGATAAATTAAATGTCACAGGATTCTGGTCAGCACTTTTGGCCTCACTCATCATTAGCGTAATTACTACATTATTTAAAACAACTAAGAAGTTGGTATAAAACTGAAGTCGGTACTTCTCGTATCACTAGGGGGAGTTCTTGGCTCCCTTCTTCGCTGGCAGCTGATTGAAGCGCTCCCCAGTCTTGCTCTAGGCGTGTTTATCGTTAATCAACTTGGAGTTTTGGCTGCAGGAGTTGTTGCCTATCGCATGACGGCATCTGATAGTCAAAAACTATTTTGGATTACTGGTTTTGCAGGTGGGTTTACAACACTTTCCTCACTGGCATTTATATTGCATGGCTCTAATTTATTAAGTGGGCTAATTTATTCAGTGCTCTCATTCGCTTGCAGTATTGCAATCTTGGCCGTCTTACGAAAAGGCGCCAAGCAGTGAGAGTCATATTTTTATTCTTGGTGCCGGAATCGGCGCTCCACTTCGTTACTCAATCGATAAGTATTTTCGTACCAAGTATGTATTCCCGATAGGAATACTCATAGTCAATGTTGTTGGCTCATTTATATTGGGTTATACACAAACAAATTATTTTGTCATGGGATTTTGTGGAGCATTTACCACTTGGTCTGCCTTTATGTTAGATGTCGATCGGGGATTGGCATTTCGTAGGCGCACAGTAATTAATATTGTTCTTACTTTTGGACTCTCTATTGCTGCAGTAGCAGCAGGTTTTGCACTAGCGTCCTAAGATTGCCTTCATCCACTTTTCGATTTCATCGGGATGACGTGGGATGTTTTCACTTAAATTGCGGCATCCATCTGCTGTAACCATCACATCATCTTCGATACGGATTCCAATTCCACGATATTCGGG
>RFNX01000552.1 GCA_009926905.1 Flavobacteriales bacterium | reverse complement strand
GAACTGGATTGTTTTTATTAGTCACAAAATAAGAATAAGGTCCAGCAAAAAAATCATCACCTATTTCAAAATAATTAGGATTATAAAATTCTGAATTATGACCAATCTTGATGTTACGTCCAGCTTTTTTGAGCTTAAACCTTACAAAGGTTCTAAAAATCAATACATTGTAAATTCTACTTATTAAAATCATACTTATATTCTTTTGCTCCTACTTTTTCAAATAAGGCGTAATACGGTTTTCTATACTTCTCTTGATTTGGTACTTTGATGTAAAACCCCTTAGTTGCTGGACTTATCATTTTTATGTTAAGCAAAGCGCTCGATACAAAAGTGTATAACATTTCGGGTGTTCCATTTTCTTTAAAATATTGCTCTAAAGGTTTATCCTTCAAAACTACATTTAGGTTTGAAATAGTTTGATCGTAAATCCATTTTTCACTTGGATCAGGAAAATAATCGAGCATTCCCTTATTTTCAGAAATGATTTGAATTAGTATTTCAATCATTACCTTTTCTTTTATGAATCCATATTCAACAAAAGGTTGTCCAATAAAACCGATTTTTCCTGTATTAATTTCACTAGCCCATCTTTTAAAATAATCGAGGTAATTAACTTTTAAACCTTGATAATCTTTAAAATAAACACTGTGGTATAAACTTACATTTTTGATGATTTTTTTGGTACTCTTGGTTTTAAGAAACACAGACAATAACAAAATGCGCAGTATAAAAAACTTTAATAATGAAAAAGGTTGATCGAAATAAAAGTTGGTTTTATTCAAAATTACGGGTGTTCCAATTCCATCGTCAATCAATTCAAGTTTTTTGTACTTGATAACTGCCTCAAAAAATCTACAGTTTACACCCGTGAAATGTGTTCCAATGAGTTTGTCACAGCTTAATTTTGGAAATCTATAAACCGTTCCAAAAGATTTTAATATCCCTTTTCCATGATTAAAATCAACAGCTTGCCAACTTTGATTTCCAAGTTGGAAACCATCACCTGATTTTTTAATTATCAAGTAATTTTTATTTGGATAAATTTGTTCGATTAAATGATCAACGATTTTTTGCTGAAAACCAGACTCGACAATATAAATGATGTCAAAATTAGTTTCTTTCATCCAGTTTCTTTATTAATCTTGCAGGAACTCCCGCAATTATCGAATTTTCTGGGAATGATTTTGTAACAACAGAATTTGCTCCGATTGTAGTATTATTTCCAATTTGAACTCCACCTCGAACGAAAACATTCGCACCAATCCAACAATTATCTCCAATTAAAATATCATTGCTCAATTTTACTGGCTTCTCCAAATGTAAAGTAGAAGGATCATTATCCTCGGTTCTAAAATGACAACCATGTGAAATTCTACAATTTTGACCAATGACAATTTTACTTTCTTTTGGGTTCGAAACAACAAAGGTATTTTTTCCAAAATAGGTGTTTTCACCAATTTGAATCACACCATTTCCATAGATGTAGGTGTTACGATGAAAACCGACTGAATTTGGAA
>RFNX01000032.1 GCA_009926905.1 Flavobacteriales bacterium | reverse complement strand
ACATATTGTTAGATTCTGTTGATGCACAAGATCAATTATCAAAAAAAATAGATAAGACTGGCATTGCTCTTGAAATGGCAAAAACCAACATGAATACTCATGAAGAGCGTTTAAAACGAATGAATGCAGCCATTGAAGATTCCAAAATTGCATTTTTTGAAGCAACTGGAGGAATGACTGCTTATCTCGGTCCAGTTGCTCAAGTTGCTACAACAGTTAATAGTTTAACCCCGATTTATACTGCTTCAAAACTTGCAGTATTAGCATTAGCAACTGCTAAAGGTAGAGATGCTTTGATGACTAATTTAAAATCAAAAGCGGAATGGGTAAGTGCTACAGCTGGTAAAGCAGCGGCAGCTGCTCAATGGTTATGGAATACTGCCATGAATGCAAGTCCAATAGGTTTAGCTATTACAGGTATTGCTGCGCTTGGAACAGTTCTTTATGCAACTAGTAAAGCATTTGGTTCTTCAACGGCTGCGGAACGAATGAATGCTGAAGTAAAAAGTCGAGTAATTGAAAAAACAATTGATGAAAGAATTGAGCTTGATTCATTATTTGATAAGCTTCGTAACTCGAAAAAAGGAACAGACGAGTATAAAAATGCGTTGGTTGAATTAGATAATAAATACCCGGGCATTTTAGAAAAATATGACCTTCAAAAAGGCAAAATAGATAACATCAATCTTGCTTATAAAGATTTGCTTTCGAATATCGAAAAACAAGCAACTCTTGAAGCAGCTAAAGAAATATTGAAGGAAAAGAAAAAACAATATTTAATTGATAAGCAAAACGGTCCAACATTTACAGACCAAATTTCAAGTACGTTATCATGGGGAAATAGTACCTATGATATTGAAATGAGAAATGCACCTGCAGAAATGAAACGCTTGGTTAAAATGATTGGAAAATTAGAGAAAGGAACTAAAAAACCAACTTCTAACTCTATGATTAACCCAGCTCCAACAGATACTCCTCCTTTGGCTACAATAGCAGGTTATACACCGCCACCAACAACAAAAGAAAATAAAGTAATTGGTGGAGCTGGAGATGTTAAACGTATCGATGTAAGAATTGAAAATCTTATGAAAGGAGATATTGTTTTAAACTCATCCACTATAAAAGAAAGTGCAGTTGAAATCAAAAGAATGATTACAGAGGCATTAGTTGGAGCAGTAAAAGATTTTGAAGTTGCAATTTAAATAGTATTCAAATGGAGTTTAAATTACCTGAATTAGTGGCAATATCGCAAGGGATTAATTTTAATCCTCTGCTAAGTACTGCCGTCAATCGAATGCTAAATGCACGCACTGAAAAAGAATATCAAGAATCAAACTATGAAGCCACCAAAATTGCAATAGGTTATCAA
>RFNX01000549.1 GCA_009926905.1 Flavobacteriales bacterium | reverse complement strand
CCTGTTATCATGAAAAAATTATTTCTCTTTGTAATATTATTTACAAGTTCTTTCACTTTTCTTCACGGACAAGTTTTTTATCATCCGATTGTTGGAGTTCAAAACTCCT
Organism: Flavobacteriales bacterium; assembly: GCA_009926905.1. Classification (GTDB taxonomy): domain Bacteria; phylum Bacteroidota; class Bacteroidia; order Flavobacteriales_D; family Crocinitomicaceae; genus UBA952. The sequence goes on along the minus strand of RFNX01000549.1, from coordinate 1,216 downwards.
ATACTGGAACGTGTATGTCAACGACCTGCTCCGCAACCTATTACGATGATGGTGGTAGTGGAGGAAGCTGTACAACTAGTGACATTTTTGGTAATTATTCAAACAATATTAATGGCGTATTAAGAACCTTTTGTCCAAGTACACCGGGAACAGTTGTTCAAGTAAGTTTTCCTGTATTTTGTATTGAAGGTGGTGCAGGATGTCCTTATGAATATTTTCAGTTAATTGATGGACCTACTCAAAATGGAACTGTATTAGCTGCCGGTTGTGGTACTGGATTTCAAGGTTTAACATTTGTTTCAACCCATCCAAGTGGCTGTTTAACTTTTCGCTTTTGGTCTGATGATCTTTTTAATTACACAGGTTGGCAAGCAAACATTACATGTGTCGCTCCGCCTTCTGGATATGGACCAGGCCCAAACAGTACTTCCAATGCAGACTGTTCAAATTCAACTGGTATTTGTAGCAATGGTTATTCATTTAGTGGTTTAAGTACAGGTCCGGGATTAACTTCTGATGGTTGTAATGGTTGTGTTACAAGTGAAAATTTCTCAAATTGGTATGAATTTACCATTGCAACAAGTGGAACATTAGGATTTAATATAAACCCAACTCCAACCACATGCGATTATGATTATTCGCTTTATTTAGCAAACACGTGTTCGGGTTTAGGTTCTCCCGTTCGATGTTCTTATGCGGCAACGACAGGAACCACAGGTCTTGGAAACAGCGCAGTAGATAATACCGAAGATGTTTTGGGCGATGGCTATACTTCTTTGTTGAATGTTACCGCAGGACAACATTACTATTTGCTAATTAATGAATGGACACCAAATAATGGTAGCTTCAATTTTACTTGGACAGGAACAGCAACCATTCAAACACCAATTCCAGACTTTGCAATCAGTTCGACAATTTATAATTCAGGTTCTACCTATAACGTTTGTCAAAACTCACCTTTAGTTCTGAATGCATCTGGTGCAGGTGGATCAACTTTCACATGGTGGACCGCCGCGACTGGAGGAACACAACTTGCCTCTGGAACAAGTTACTCTCCTTCCACCGCTTCAGTTGGTTCAACAACTTATTACTTACAAGAAACAACTTCAAGTGGATGTGTTTCAGCTCGATCTTCTATAACAGTAACAGTGGTTGCAACACCAACTGTTAATAGTATCACCTCTCAAACTTTATGTGCAGGACAACAAACAACTGC
>RFNX01000131.1 GCA_009926905.1 Flavobacteriales bacterium | reverse complement strand
CTTTCTCGAATTGATTCGGTAGGAGGTGAGTTGAACGCTTACACAGCCAAAGAAGAATTGTGTTTGCACGCTTCGTTTTCAAAAGAACATACAGCCAAAGCGATTGATTTATTGTCCGATATTTCCATTCATTCGACATTTCCGCCAAAAGAAATTGAAAAGGAAAAAGAAGTAATTCTGGATGAATTGAATTCGTATATGGACAATCCTGGAGAAAAGATTTTTGACGATTTTGAAGCTGCATTGTTTAAAAATCACGCGCTTGGAAACAACATTTTAGGAACGAAAGAAAGTGTTGAAAGCTTTACAGAATCGGATTTGAATGAATTTGTAAACAATTATTTTACAGCTGATAATCTCGTGATTTCATTTGTCGGTAACGTTTCCTATTCGCGATTGGAGAAATTATTGGAGAATTCATTGGTTGGTATTCCATTAACTGCTACAAGAAAAGAAACGCTTCCATTTACGACTTACAAACCATTTCATATTCGAACAAAGAAGCAAATTATCAAGCTCACGCAATCATTGGTGGAATTGCACCAAGTTATAAAAGCGACGATAGAATTCCGATGTCCTTGTTAATTAACATTTTAGGTGGTCCAGCTTTAAATTCTCGTTTAAATCTCAGTGTGCGTGAAAAACACGGTTAGCATACAATGTTGAAGCCAGTTACACAACGTATATTGATACAGGTTTTTGGCAAATTTACATCGGTTCTGAATCGAAAAACTTGGACAAAGCAATTGAATTAATTTATAAGGAAATCAAAAATCATTGCGACCAAAGAATTGACTTCTGTTCAATTGCACCGTGCGAAAGAACAGTTAAAAGGACATTTAGCGTTAGGAATGGACTCAAATTCAGGATTGATGCAAGGTTTAGGGAAAAGTATGCTGGCGTTCAATCAAGTGGACACCATTCAAGAAATTCATCAAGAAATCGATAAAATCACTTCTCAGAGTTTAATGGAAATGGCAAATCGTTTCATGAATCGAAGTGTTTGTTCTGAATTGATTTTCGATTGTTAGTCAAATTCATCTCGAAACCAACAAATTACTTATATTTAAATCAAAATTTTAGCCATGAGAATTTCTATTTTCTTCATTTTACTTGTCCTTATAATCACTTCTTGCAATCAAAGTAAAGTAGATCCTGCCACTTTCGTACATGGGAATTGGAAACTTTATGAATC
>RFNX01000322.1 GCA_009926905.1 Flavobacteriales bacterium | reverse complement strand
TTGCATTATTTTTAATGCTTGCTTCGAATACTGTTTTTGCTCAAGATTCAACACGATATGAAGTGTATGATGCCATTCATCTGAAAGATGGTCAAATATTGAAAGGAACAATTCTTTCTTATGATTCACAGTTGGGAGGGATTTCTTTTAAAGATATTTATGGTCGTGTTTACAATTTTAGTCGTGCTGATTATAGCTTTTTCAAAGAGAAGCAAAGTTTCGAAATAAAGACTAAAAACAAGAAAACTGTAAATGAAAGAAAGGATTCTGGAATAAGATATTCGTTAGGAATTAACGCATTCTATCTCCAAGGTCTTGAAAAAATTGAAAATGATAATTTGAATACAAGGAAAGTTACTCGAGGAATGGGAATTGGTCTGACAGGAACGATAGGGAAGTACTTTACTAGAAGTCATTTTTTGGGAGCATCAGCAGAAATTGGTACCGCTGCTAGTTCAAGCTTATACAACATAGGCGTTCGTTACAATTTTGAATATGACGACAAAAAATCCAATGTAGCTAAATACATTCCAATAGAGTTAAAGTACCAACATATGTCTTTAGAAAATCCAGGAATAGGTGATACTGTTGTCTATTCAAATGGTACTGGTATAACTAATTATTATCCTAAAACACAATTTTCTACAATGTATTTATCGATTGGTCATGGTTTTGGATTTATTATGAAACATGGAGGGTCATTTAATATTGAATTATCTTATCAGCGTCACTTTACATTAAGTCAGAAATTTTATAATTTGAAACCTCAAGATGCAGTGGGCTATAATCCGAAATTTCCTCAAGTTAATGGTTTCAGACTCGGTTTTTCCTTCAGTTTTTAGGTATTTATTTTCACTTCAAAAAAAAGATGACAAAATTTCAAACCCTTGTATTTACATTATTTTTAATGCTTGCTTCTAATACTGTTTTTGCTCAAGATTCAACACGATATGAAGTGTATGATGTCATTTACCTGAAAGATAATCGCGTATTAAAAGGTCAGATTCTTTCTTATGACTCTCAGTTTGGAGGAATTTCATTTAAAGATATTTATGGACGTGTATATAATTTCAGCCGTGATCAATATTCATACTTCAAGGAAAAACAAAATTTCCCAATAAAAGTAAAAAGTAAAAAGCAAAAAGTAATTTTTGACAGGAAAAACAAAGGATTACGCTATTCATTAGGTTTTAATACAAGTTACTTTTATGGACTTGAAAAAAGTGATAATGCTGATTTAAATTCAAGAAAAGATACACAAGGTATGGCAATTGGTGTTTCAGGCTCCATCGGAAAATACTTTACAAGGACTCATTTTTTAGGTTTAAATGCAGAAATTGGATTATTGACTAATAACCATCAGTTATACAATTTAGGGGTTCGCTATAATTATGAATACGATAAAAGACAAAGTAATGTAGCTAAATATATTCCAATTGAAATAAAGTACCAACATATGTTTTTACAAAATTCAGGTTTAGATTACATAGAAACTACTCCGAATAGTAGTTATATAGGTAGATATTATCCAACAACAGAATTTTCAACTGTCTTTTTATCAGTTGGTCATGGTTTCGGATTCATCCTTAAACAAGGAGGTTCCTTCAATATTGAATTGGCGTATCAGCGTCACTTTACTTTAGGTCAGAAGTTTTATGATTTGAAACCTCAGAATGAAGCGAGCTATAATCCGAAATTTTCTCAAGTTAATGGTTTCAGATTAGGTTTTTCTTTTAGTTTTTAGGTGTTTTTCCTATTGAATTTTTTCTATTAAAACTCAGTTCGAAGTGGCAAAATGTGAAGTCTTTGAATAGCTTATTCTTTCTCCAAACGTTTAATGTCTTCGATTAAGGTGTTTACTTCTGATTTTGAAGTGCCGTCGTAGTAACCTCGAATTCTGCGTTTTTGATCCACTAAAACAAAATTATTGGTATGAATAAAATCGCTGCCAACATCGCCTTGATTGACTGCCTCCGCTGGTTTCAGAATGAAAAATGACTTCCGCGCCAAACTGTAAATAGCTGCTTGATCGCCTGTTAAAAAGTGCCACTGTCCGTCAATTGCGTGGTGTGAAGTAGCATATCGTTTCATTTGTTCAACAGTATCAGTTGCTGCATCGACGGTAAAACTTAAATTTTCACGTTTTATTTCCTTTGATTGCTTTTTGAACACGTTGCATCTGCTTGTTCATTATCGGACAAATGCTCTTACAAGTTGTGAAAAAGTATTCTGCAACAAAGATTTTTCCTGCAATTTCGTCTTGCGTTATAGTCTGATTGTTTTGATTTTTTAAGGAAAAATTTCCAATGGTGTGACCTTGTCCAACGCGCAACATTTCAGGGTCCACCATTTCTTCTTGCAAATCGTTTGGGTTTATAAATGGTAATCGATCTACTGGTTTTGAATTCATGATATAATAACCTATCGGTACAAGAATCATAAACAACACGGCTAAAAATACTACACGTTTCATTGGTATAACTTTATATAAATGCTGACAATGCTTCTTTAACAATCAAATGCCGTTGCTGTTCATTGCCTTCAACGACGACAAAGTTTTGTTTATTTTCTATCAGAAAACTATGATATAAGTCAAATAATTCATCTCTATTTTCAGGATTTTCGCGCATTGGGTCAAATTCCCAC
>RFNX01000460.1 GCA_009926905.1 Flavobacteriales bacterium | reverse complement strand
CATTTTCTGGAACACGAATCATTAATGGGCATTCCGTTGAAACCTTAGGGAAAGGCTTTTTCGAAATGCGTATAGAACACAGATTTGGTGATGTAGCAGGAACAAATGGTGGTTATCAAAATATGTTTGGTTTCGATATATTATCAGATATGCGCATTGCAATGGAATATGGTGCTACAGATAAATTGATGCTAGGTTTTGGACGTTCAAAAGGAACAGGGGCACCGTACCGTTCATTGTTAGATGGATTTGTAAAATACCGAGTTTTAACACAGAAAAAAGGTAAAATGCCTGTTTCAATGGCAATTATCGCAGGTTCAACATTTACATATATGAAAGCTTCGCCTGACGAATCGCAAGTTAGTCATTTTCCAAAAGCATCGCACAGAATGGCTTATTTTACACAAGTGAACGTGGCAAAACATTTTGGTGAATATGTATCAATCGCAGTGATGCCAACTTTTGTACATAGAAATTATGTTGCGGCCAATGATCAAAATAGCTTGTTTGCTATGGGTGGAGCTGTACGCGTCAAATTAACCAGCCGCTTTGCTTTGATTGCTGAATATTACTACTCTTTCCACAATCAATACCGTCCAAATAACATTTACAAGAACAGTCTAGGAATTGCATTAGAATGGTTCACATTTGGACACAATTTCACGATTAATTTTACAAACTCAGGAGGTTTGGGTGAGACACAGTTCATTCCATACACTACGCAAAGCTGGACAAAAGGACAATTTAGGTTTGGTTTTTGTGTAGGTAGAAAATTCGCTTTTGAGAAATAATTAATAATGTAAAAAAAATAACCATGAAAAAAACAGTAATTTATTTCGTTTATGCAGCATTTTTGGCTTTGTCAACTTCTGTTGCATTTTTACCAACTGACCATTATGTCGTTTCTGACGGTCATTCAATTGATTTTAAAAGTAAAGATCCATCTGGTTCATTCAAGGAAATGAGTGGAGACATCGATTTTGATGAGAAAAACTTGGATGCTTCTAAATTCTATTTGAAAATTGAAGTAAGTTCAATCAATACTGGAAACGGAATGATGAACAAAAAATCACAGACTGAAGAATGGTTTAATGCTAAAAAATACCCAGAAATAAAATTCAAATCGACAAAAGTTGAGAAAAAAGGAAACGATTACCTTATCACTGGTGATTTGACAATTAAAGGTGTAACAAAATCAGTTTCAATTCCAGCAGCTGTAACTTCTTCAGGTAACAAATTGACTTTCAAAGGAACATTCAGTGTTTCTAGATTGGATTTTAAAGTGGGTCACAAAGGTGATTCAGTATCTGATGTTTTGAAAATCAATTACGTTGTTCCTGCTGACAAAAAATAAGCATGTTCAGCTTCTATTTTAATTTAGGTATTATCTCAGGCGTTGTTTCATCAGTCGTTGGCGGGATATATGCTTTTCTATATTATAAGTATATGTTCGATTTTTCAGTTGTTTTACCAATTTGGAGAATAGTTGCAGCTTACTTTTCTCTTGGGTTAATAGCAGGAGGTGCATTGTTTGTCTTTGAGAGATTCTCCCCAAAATTTGGGTCATTGATTTTTAACTTGAGTTTTGCTCTGCTTTCATTTGCAAGTATTCTTTTACCAATTTTAAAATTCATTGATGGCGTTGAGTTTCCAGAATTATTTCCAGGTTTCGCAATTCCTTTACATTTTTTCTTTCCAGTAATCTTTTTGAGCTTGTCACCATTTATCATTAAAAAAAATCTCTCATGAAATCTCTCTTATTTTTCCTTATCATACTTGTCATGTTTAGTTGTAACAAAGATAAAGTTGGCGGTAATGTGCCTTTTCCTGATGTTCAATGTGCTGATTCAGTTTCATTTAGCAGTGATATTTTGCCTATAATTCAGGATAATTGCACTGGATGTCACAACAATCAAAATGGTTATACTTTAACCAATCATCAAAATATTTCTGCTAATTATTCAGCGATTGTTGGATCAATGAAAGGAAATGGTTTTCAGTTGATGCCTCAGGGAGGTCCAGCTTTGCCAGATTCACTTATTCAAAAGATTCAATGTTGGGTCAATCAAGGAAGAAAAAATAACTGATTTCAAAACTTGTCTTCTGAAAAATTCAATGTAAATAGTGTAGAATTTTATTTTATAAAATACTCACCTTGAATACATTAGAGTTTTTCGGCTTGTTTAGAATAGAATCCTTTACGAGCAACAATCTGCTCCTTTATTTTTTGAAAGCTTCTGTTTTGTTTTGTGCTCGATAAGTCAGAAGTAAATACCAGTTCATTTCTTCATCGAAATTTGTAAAGCGTGCATTCTGCAAATTCATCAATCGTTGCTCGCACAATTGAAATTGATTCAAGTTATATAAACAAAGCGCACTGTAAAAAAGCGCATTTACATCGTCAGGGTACGTTTCCAAAATGAGTTCAAATCGCTGAAGTGCTAGTTTGTGTTTATTTTGATTGAAGTATTTGAGCGTTTTTTCTAAAAAATTCATGTAAGACACTTCGACAATTGACAGAGATTCTTCCGAGTTGTCATTTCCAAGTTCATTTTCAGCAGGCGTACCAGTAAGTAAGTCTTCTGAATTTGGTTTTTCAGGACGTTTTCTGTAATAACGATAATCCACAACAAGCAAATCTTGCAAGTACGTTTCTTTTGCTAAATTGATACGAACTTGATTATTTTCACCGATAGCATTTACTTTTTTAATTGGAAGAGGACTCGTTGTTAAATCTGGTGCTTCTTCTTGAATTTCAACTTTTTCTTCAATTTGCTTTTTGAAGTTGTTTTTTAAAGTGATAGCTTGAATTTGTTTTTTTACTGGAAGGCTTTCAAAAGCTTCAATGGTGTCTTTCGATAATTTAAAATTTGTTGATTTTTCTACTTTATGTTCATTTTTCGCATCTGCAATTTTAGGTTCTGGTTTTCCACTATAAATAAGGAGTGAAATTGCACCAATTATTAGCAAACAAAACACACCTATATATAAGGATACATTTAAAAGTGATTTTTTGATGAAATGACTGTCTAAATTTTTAAGGTGCGCAACAGAAACAGAAGGGTCATTCCAACCTTCTAATGCATCGCTTTCGAATCCATCATCAATAGTTTTTTGTTCGATTGCATTTTTATATGAATCTTCAGAACTGGATTTATAGTTTTCGATATCTTTTCGAGTCAAGCTCATAATTCAGAAAATCTTTTCGTTAGTATCATTTTTAAATTTCTTTTACCATTTTGAATAAAGCTTTTCACTTCATTTAAAGAATAGGATGTTTTTTTGGTGATTTCTTCATAACTCAATTTTTGCAAATAGAATGCTTCAATGCAGAAACGTTGCTCTTCATTCAGCTCTTGAATTGCCAATTCTAATTTTTCAAGTTTCATTTCATTGACTTCTTTTGAAGAAATCGAATCTTCGTCATAAATAGGTATATTTTCCTCTAGAGAGTTAAATTCAACTTTTCGTTTTCTTAATTCCATAAAACAAGCGTTTTTGGATAAGGTGTATAACCAGCTTTTAAAGTTTTGAATTTCGTGTTTCATGAATTTTTCAGAAAGTTCACTAAAGATATTCAATGTTACATCTTCCGCATTTTGTTTATGTTTTAAATACTTTAAACAGACGCCAAAAACTAAATGGCTATATCTTTTATATATTTCTTCTATAAGACG
>RFNX01000033.1 GCA_009926905.1 Flavobacteriales bacterium | reverse complement strand
TCACAAAAACTAATCCTGCAATTAGTAACAGAATTACAAAAAGTAAAATAATTAAAATTGAAGTTGTTATTTTCAAGACTTACTGATTTCTTGACAAATATAAAGATTCCATCTAATTCAGTTCATTTGGCTTAAATTATAAATTGTATTATAATTAATATTATGTTAAATAGAATAATGTTTAATAAAAAAGCGACCACAATAGCCGCTCTAGAAATATATAGAATCTTACTCTTTCCAATTATCAAATCCTCCTTGCAAATCGTACACTTTTTTGAATCCTGCTTTTTTCAAATCTTTAGCAGCTGATAAACTTCTACCACCTGCAGCACAATAAATTAATACCGGCTTATTTTTATCAAGCTTTGATGCTTTCTCTAAAAAATTTGGCGAAAAATAATCGATGTTTACAGAACCATCAATTTTACCTTCAGCAACTTCTTTTGCTGTTCGTACATCTAAAATTTGGGCGTTCTTGTCTTTCATCATCGACTTAAATTCAGCATTAGTCAAACGTTTCTGTGCATTCACGGAAAATCCAACGAAAATAAGAACGAGAAATAGCAATATCTTTTTCATAATTGTAATTTTAGCCAAATTTATAGATTCAAGTAATAAAAATACATTCTACTTAACATAATATATGGCAATTTATTCATTTAACGGCTTTATTCCAGTTGTGAAGCCTTCAAGTTTTGTACATCCTCAGGCTTCAGTAACAGGAAATGTAATCATTGGCGAAAACGTTTACATCGGTCCTGGTGCTGCTATTCGTGGTGATTGGGGACAAATAATCATTGAAGACGGTTGCAATGTGCAAGAAAACTGTACAATTCACATGTTTCCTGGCACAACTGTTCATTTAAAAAAAGGTGCGCATGTTGGACATGGAGCTATTATTCACGGTGGAACTTTAGGTGAAAACTGCTTGATTGGTATGAATGCTGTGATTATGGACGATGTGTCGATTGGTAAAGAATCAATAATTGGTGCACTTTGTTTTGTTCCAGCAAATTCCGAAATCCCTGAACGGAGTTTGGTTGTAGGGAATCCAGCTAAAATTATCAAGCAAGTAAGCGACGAAATGATTGCTTGGAAAACAGAAGGAACAGGATTGTACCAAAAACTCCCTTCGGATTGTCAGGCCTCCCTCCTACCTTGCGAACCATTGACGGAAATTGAAGAGAATCGTCCTGTTCAAGAAAGAAATTACTTTAAGTGGAAGAAATAAGTACTGTTAAAATTAAATAAATCAAGCAATTACACGTTTGAGAATTATGAAATTACAATTCGCTTTAATTCTACTTTTATTCATTTCGTCTTGTCAAGGTCAAACGAAAAGTAAAGATTATAATGCTTTATTGCAGGAAATTGAAGTCAAAAAAAGTGAATTTCAAGAATCGTATTCGAATGCAAATGCAACAAAAAAAGTTCAAATCCTTGAAGAAGCGCGAGTTTATCTAACCAACGTAATTACAAATGATATTTTCAATCAATGGT
>RFNX01000565.1 GCA_009926905.1 Flavobacteriales bacterium | reverse complement strand
CCACTAAAGCAGAAAACTCACCTAATGAATGTCCCGCCACCATATTTGGTTGAAAAGCGTCACCTAAACAAACTGCCAAAATCGTTGAATGCAAGAAAATTGCTGGTTGCGTTACTTTCGTTTGTTTCAACTCTTCATCCGTTCCTTCAAACATAATTTTCATAATGTCGAAACCAAGAATTTCATTGGCTTTGTGGAACAATTCTTTTGCTAAATCGGAGTTGTCATATAAGTCTTTGCCCATTCCTGAGAATTGCGCACCTTGACCTGGGAATACATAAGCTTTCATAGATTGAATTTGTTACAAAGTTAAGATTTTATATAATTGGTCTAAATTTCTGTGTTGGTTATCAATACGACGGCGATTCTACAATTGACCATCAGAATGGTATTTTCCATTTTTGAAAACACGCACTTTCAATAGAATTCCATCCTTGTCGTAGTCGAACACTTTTCCGTCCCACAATTGTCCGTTTTTGAATTCTCCATCCATCCAAATTTCTTCACTCAAATTATAGATTTTATTATAACCGTTTGGAACGAATTTCAAACCTTTTGTCTTTGGATTTTTTACCGTAGGTGGGAATACTTCATTAGAAACTTTTACGTCCGATTTTACCGTTTTTTCAGATTGTTTGTATGTTTTGTAGGTCGTTGCATTGCCTTTTTCATCAAATTTCTGTTCTTCACGCAAGGAGCCATCCGAATAATAACGTTTTAATTCGCCAATGAGTACGTCGTTTTTAATCGTATACTCCAACTCGACTTTTCCATTTTCATAAAAATATTGAATCAAACCCGATTCTTTTCCTTCGTTGTTGTAATTTCCTTTGTAAGCAATCTTTCCATTAGCATAATAACGCACCAATTCTCCTTTAAATTTCTCTTTACCAAATGAACCTTCTTCAATAAGTTTTCCTGATTTATAATAACGGTAATAATCACCTTCGGGACGGTTATTGACATAGTTTCCTTTGAGTTTTTGCGTTTTTCCATCTTTGTGATATTTTACCCAGAAACCCTCTTTTCTACCTGCAACAAAGTAACCTTCTTCTACTTTTTCATTTTTTGAAACGCCAGCATTTGGTTTTTCAGCTCCAGTAAAAACCCATTTACCTGTTCTCTTACCATTTTTGTCTTTTTTATTCTGACCAAATGAAACATTCAGAGAACAAAACAAAAGTGTAAAAAGTAGTAAATAGATTTTCATATTTTTTTTCTTAGGTAAATATAGAAAATTACTGACTGTTTCGCATCATAAATTCTGTGAATAAATACTTACAAAACGAGGAAAGAATCTTGGAATTATGCACTAATTTTGGGCTTTAAAATTACTTATGCTAACGCTCGACCCGAAAGAACTTCCAGTACCAAAATTACATCAATATTTATTAGGTGCAATTGGTCCACGTCCTATCGCTTTTGCTTCCACTGTTGACGCTGAAGGAAGAGCAAATTTGGCTCCGTTTAGTTTTTTCAACGTGTTCAGTGCCAATCCACCGATTTTAATTTTTTCTCCTGCACGTTCTGGAAGAAGCAATACGACGAAAGACACGTATAACAACGTGAAAATTGTTCCCGAAGTCGTAATCAATGTTGTGAATTATGACATTGTGCATCAAATGAGTTTGGCAAGTTCACCTTATTCGCCAGGAGTAAGTGAATTCGAAAAAGCAGGGTTTACTCCTTTGGCTTCCGATTTAATTAAACCTTTTCGCGTAGCAGAATCTCCCGTTCAGTTTGAATGCAAGGTGAACGAAGTTGTAGAATTGGGAAAAGAAGGTGGCGCTGGAAATCTGATTATTTGCGAAGTGGTTAAAATTCACATCAATGAGGAAGTTTTAGATGCAAATGGAATGATCGATCAACACAAAATTGATTTGGTTTCACGAATGGGAGGAAATTGGTATTGTCGTGCCGACCAACAATCGATGTTTGAAATTCAAAAACCAATTACAACTTGTGGAATCGGCTTTGATGCTTTGCCAGCGGATATTAAAAACAGCAAAATTTTAACTGGAAATGATTTAGGACATTTGGCTGGAATTGAAGTTTTGCCAGACGAAACGGAAGTAAATGAATACAAACTTTTGGAATTAAGTGATTTATTTGTATCTTTAGAAGACAATCCGACTGAATTGGAGCGTGAATTGCATGTAAAAGCGCAACAACTATTAAAAGAAAACAAATTGGAGGAGGCTTGGTTAAGCTTGCTTTCGTTCAATAATTAATAAACAACAAATACAAACAACAATGTTTAAATTAACTGGGACAGTAAAAGTCATCAACCCAACTCAAGTTATCAGTGAGAAATTTTCAAAAAGAGAATTTGTTATCGAAACGCAAGATCAATATCCACAACAAGTGATGTTTCAAGCGACACAAGATAAATGTGCGTTATTGGATAATGTTCAATTACACAGCCAAGTGGAAGTTTCTTTCAATCTAAGAGGTCGTGAGTGGACAAGTCCAGCTGGAGAAGTGAAATACTTCAACACATTGGAAGCTTGGAGAATTGAAAAAGTTGGTCAAGGAAATTCAATGCCTGCAGGTGGACCTTCAGCTATGTCTTTAGGTTCGGATCCAATTCCAGCAGCGACAAGCAGTGCAGTAGCAAGCAACGAAGAAGAAGACGATTTACCGTTTTAATCTATAATTTTTTAATTAGGAAAGTGGGGCGAAAGTTCCACTTTTTTTGTTTGAGTAAATCTTATTCAAAAACTTAAGCTATTCTTTTTAAACCATTAAGGTATT
>RFNX01000366.1 GCA_009926905.1 Flavobacteriales bacterium | reverse complement strand
AAATTTCCCACTTAAAAATCGCTCCGCCCATAAAGGTCTTCCTATGTAAGTATTTGCTGGTGTATTATTTCCCGTTTCTGAAGATATATTCATTGTGTAGATAAGTTCGCCATTTAGATAACAAAAAGCTGATGTAGTATTATAAGCAACTGCCATGTGATACCATTGATTTAGAGCAATTGTTTCTGAATGAGTATAGTTAACACCAGAACTATTATCAAACATATAACTTGCTCCAAGACTATTAGTAGGAGTGCTTGTTAACCCTGTATGATTTTCAATTGCATTTGGGGTTGCAGTTCCAAATCCATTCTCTCCATTATTTGATTGATAAACAAGTATTTGTGGGTTGTTTGAATTTGTCTGAAACCAAAAAGAAATTGTACCCACGTTTGTAGGTAAAATATTTGGTAGAGAAATATAATTACTTGTTCCATTAAATGAATACGCATCATTGCTTGTTCCGAAGCGATTAGGTGTTAGAGAGGCTCCTTTAACCGTTCCATTATTCCCATTTCCACTCAAGTCATTTGCATTTCCTGAAAACGGCCACCAACCAAGTAATCCATTAGATGGGACATAATTTGGAATTTGGCTTAATATCATAGTATTAAGACCGAGCATCATTGTAAAAAGTAATGTGTGTGTTTTCATAAACGATTTATTATTCCTCACAAATCTCACTTTCTTTTTTCAAAAGAAGAAACCGATTTATCCTGCGTTGAGGAATCAATGTAAACGTTGCCAATCAAGAAATAAGCGTGTTTTATTGGATTACCAAAGGCAGGTAAAAACGCACGATAGTTAGGTTTTTTTCTCGAGTAAAAGAGAATTTTTCAAGGAAGCTTTGAGTGAAAAAAAATGAAGATCAGCAATTAACGTGACTAAACTTCATGACTGGTAATATTAACAATATTTATTCTTGATTTTTTTTCCTAAAGTGTGATAAATCAAAACAGGCTAAGTTTGAATTATTATTATTTCCAGCCTTTTTCAAATTCATAAACCGCTCCTGGTCTATAGATTCCTATGGAACCGTCATAATTGTTTTTGATAACAAGAGGATCAATAATTCTATAGCCTAGCGATAAGTCACCATCAATTGAAATATATCTTTCGTAATCACCTTCATTTTCTCCTGGGTAAACATCCGTAAGGGAGTAATTATAGACTTCTGTTTCATTTTCATCAAATGAATTACTCCAACCAATCTTCCAGTTAAATTTAATTTGTGATTCACTAATTTCAATTCTGTAATATTTGTTTTCCGAGTCTGAGCCCTCCAAATCAGTGTAGTTCCATTTTCCAATTATTGACTTTTTTACCTCTGAAACATTGTTGATATCAACCTTTTTCACTTCGGAATCTGTTTCTTTAGAATCATCACTCCCAAAAGCTAAAAACATAAAAACTACAAT
>RFNX01000421.1 GCA_009926905.1 Flavobacteriales bacterium | reverse complement strand
ATTATATTTGCCAAATAATGTCAAGACTAAATTATGTCAACAATTTTTGGGAATAGAATAAAGTCAATTCGTGAGGAAAAACAAATCCCTCAAAGACAGTTAGCTTCTGCGTTAGAAATTGACACGGCAACATACTGTAAAATTGAAAAAGGTGACAGACGAGCAAAAAGAGAACAGGTATTCATTCTTTCAGAATTACTTGAAGTTGACTCAAAAGAGTTAATTCGTTTATGGTCAGCAGACAAAGTTTATGACATTATTGCCGAAGAAGATGAAGCAACACAAATTTTAAATGTTGTTGCAGAAAGCATTGTTGAATATAAACGAAAAACTGCCAAAATATGAAACCACTTGTAAAATACAGAGGAGGAAAATCAAAAGAAATTCCCCATTTGATTAATCATATTCCGCATTTTAGCGGAAGATATATTGAACCATTTTTTGGCGGTGGTGCTTTATTTTTTCATTTAGAACCTAAAAAAGCAATAATTAACGACATTAACTCGAAACTAATTTCATTTTATTTAGGTGTAAAAGACAATTTTGAACTACTCAAAACTGAATTATCCGAAATCGAAAAACTTTATGCGATAAATCGCAAAAAGTTTGAAGAGCTGAAAAGTATAACTCCAAATGAACGTGTAGATGATGAAAACGAATCACTCTATTACCAAATCAGAAATATGTTCAACGATTTGACCGAAAAAAAGTATTCGGAAGCTTTGCTTTATTTTTTCATTAATAAAACAGCATATTCGGGAATGATTCGATATAACTCAAAAGGAGATTTTAATGTACCATACGGTAGATATGCAAACTTAAACACTTCTTTGGTTACTAAAGCACACAATAACTTACTTGCTAAAACAGAAATTTACAATCTTGATTATTCAGAAATATTCAAAATGGCAGATAAAGATGATTTTATGTTTTTAGACCCACCGTATGATTGTGTATTTTCCGACTATGGAAATGTTGAACATAAGGACGGATTTAATGAAAGAAATCACATTGAGTTAGCCAATCAGTATAAACAACTTAAATGTAAAGCACTTATGGTTATTGGTAGAACGCCATTAACTGAAAAATTATATGGCGAAATGATTGTGGACGAATACGGAAAATCTTATGCAGTGAATATCAGAAATAGATTTAAATCAGAAGCAAGTCATATCTTGATTTCAAATTACGGCAACTTTGCTAAAATACATTTCCCACAATTAGAATTTGAAAAAGAATTAGCACTATAAAATATTATGGCAAGAATAGACAGCAAAGTAATTTT
>RFNX01000034.1 GCA_009926905.1 Flavobacteriales bacterium | reverse complement strand
AAGTGATGTTCAACAATACGTAACGTGCATTGTGAATGTCATTGTCATTCAATAAAGGTGAAGTCAATGCTGCTTTTACAGCTTCTGTTGCTCTGTTTTCACCTTCTGCTGTTGCACTTCCCATGATTGCATGACCGCTGTTTCTCAAAACTGTATTTACATCGTTGAAATCAACGTTGATTGCTCCAGTTACAGAAATCACTTCAGCAATTCCTTTAGCCGCAACTGTCAAAATATTATCTGCATGACTGAATGCATCAGAAAGTGACATGTTTTTACCAAACTCTCTTAAATGCTCGTTATTGATAACCAATAAAGTATCAACATTTTGACGCATTTTTTCCAATCCTTCTTCTGCTTGTTGTCTTCTTTTTCTTCCTTCAAAGCTGAAAGGAACAGTAACGATACCTACAGTCAAAATACCCAAATCTTTCGCAACTTGCGCAATCACAGGAGCAGCACCAGTACCAGTACCACCACCCATTCCTGCAGTTACGAAAACCATTTTCGTGCTTTTAGAAAGCAATTCTCTAATTTCTTCAATGTTTTCAATTGCAGCATTCATTCCCACTTCTGGAATCATACCTGCACCACGACCTTCAGTTAGGTTTGGTCCCAATTGAATTTTAAAAGGAACTGGTGAAATGTCTAAAGCTTGACGGTCTGTGTTACAAACAATAAAGTCCACACCAATAATTCCTTGATTGTACATGTGGTTTACTGCATTGCTACCACCGCCACCAACTCCAATAACTTTGATGATTGAATTGACATCTCTTGGTAAGTCAAAATCCATTCTTGGCATATCAAATTCCATTTCTTCCATATCCTTTAATTTATTTTATTCTAATCGTTTTCTTTAAAAAAATTGGTGATTTTCGGGAACAATACTTTTGTAAAAAAGTCTCCTCGTTCTCTACCACCTTTTTCAATTTCTTTTTGTTCTTCTTGACTAGTAGTAACATCATCTTTCACAACTTGTGATTTAGACAATGTTTCAAATCCTTTCATAACCAAACCAATTCCAGTTGCATAAAATAGGACTTGCTAATTCAGTTAAATCGTTTGTATTGGCTAAATGCTCATTTGGATAACCAATGCGCGCATCCATTCCAGTAACATATTCGAACAATTGTGTCACGTGTTTCAGTTGAGAACCTCCACCTGTGATAACAATTCCACCAATCAATTTTTTCTTATAGCCTGAATTAGTGATTTCGTAATTTACCAATTCAATGATTTCTTCCATTCTTGCTTGGATGATGCTTGACAAGTTCGTCAATGTGATTTCTCTTGGCGCTCTTCCTCTCAATCCTGGAATACATACTACTTCATGTTCTTTTGTTTCAACAACCAAAGCACTACCGAATTTTACTTTCAGTGCTTCAGCATGTTTTTCCATGATTTTGCAACCTTCTTTAATGTCTTGTGTAATGATGTTACCACCAAAAGGAATCACTGCTGTGTGGCGAATCAATCCACCTTGAAAAATAGCAACATC
>RFNX01000035.1 GCA_009926905.1 Flavobacteriales bacterium | reverse complement strand
TAGTATAAAAAGTAGTCCAACACCAAGCGTCAGTTTTGTTTTAATTTTCAAAGCTCTAAATTTAAAATTGATAATTGTAATTTGTCATCTACTCTATTTTGTTTGAGTTATCACTCTTAACTTTTCACTCTTAACTTAATATAATAAGGTCAATGTTATTCGAAGATAAATTTTTCAAAAGTTCATTAAATACGTTAGTCGCCAAAATGATTTTCAGTAAGTTCAGATGAGGTTTCCCAACACAAACAGTTGAAATTTTGCGTTCGCTTGCTTGTTCAATGATTGCTTTTGAAATGGAAGTGCTTTCTACTTTTATGATTTCTGCACCTAATTCAGTTGCTAATTTAAAGTTATTTATGAGGTAGCGTTGCTTGTCCAACGCAATCTTTTCTGTGCTTTCTTTTGGCGTTTGAACATATAAAACATACCATTTACTGTGATAATAATTCGCTAATCTTGCAGTTTTACGAATCACTGATTTCGCAGTTTTTTCATTGCTACTAATGCACGCCAAAAAACGTTCATGTCTTAAGGCATTTGGTTTGGTCACTTCTGTTTCCACTTTTCGTTCAACCTGAGAAGCAACCTCCTTAAGTGCCAACTCTCTTAATTGTAAAATTTGATCGCTTTTGAAAAAGTTTTGAAGCGCTGTTTCAATTTTATCAGATTGGTAAATTTTTCCTTCTTTCAGTCTAAAAATAAGTTCATCTGCTGTTAAATCAATATTGACAACTTCATCGGCTTGGGCTAAAACACTGTCGGGAATGCGTTCTTTCACTTCAATTCCAGTGAT
This sequence comes from Flavobacteriales bacterium, assembly GCA_009926905.1. Lineage (GTDB taxonomy): Bacteria > Bacteroidota > Bacteroidia > Flavobacteriales_D > Crocinitomicaceae > UBA952. The sequence goes on along the minus strand of RFNX01000035.1, from coordinate 700 downwards.
TTGCTTCACTTCGTTATTCAGGCTTTCGATGTGTTGAATATTTACCGCAGAAATAACATTGATGCCTGCTTCCAAAATTTCAATGACATCTTGCCACCGTTTTTCATTTTTACTTCCTTCAATGTTGGTGTGCGCCAATTCGTCAACAATAACCACTTCAGGTCGCAAATTGATGACAGCTTGAACATCTAATTCTTCTAATTCTTTGCCTTTATAAAACAATTTTCTTCTTGGAATTAAAGGTAAACCGTTCAATAATTCATGGGTTTCTTTTCGATTATGCGTTTCGATGAAACCAATTTTTACATCAATTCCATTTTTCAATAAGGAATGTGCTTCTTGCAACATGCGATAGGATTTACCGACTCCAGCACTCATCCCAATATAGATTTTGAATTTTCCTCTCCTTGATTTTTTTATTAAATCGAGAAAATGTTGGACTTGTTTGTCTTTTGAATCATCTTTTGGCATCTTATTCTCGAACTAAATTTATGTTTTTTGGTGTATTTAGAATAAGTGGTGATTTTTCAATGGTAACATTGCTGTAATCCAAACCATATTCTTTTTCGTCGGCTAAACTTATTTTCTTTAAAATGAAATAGGCTTTCAAGATGAAATTTTTAAAGAAGGATAATTCATTTTCAAAGGATAAAAATCGTTGCATCACAACAAACCTGAAATCTCCTGAAATGTTATGTTT
>RFNX01000036.1 GCA_009926905.1 Flavobacteriales bacterium | reverse complement strand
TAAGGACTACTGGTTCCGATGGATATAATTCCTATTTCTATTCGGATTTAGGAGTAACTGTAAATTCTGTTGAAACGATTGTTTGCAATAACGCTTCAGCAAGCAGTGATCCCTACATCCTTCAAAAAATTCAACAAGCAGAAGCGATTTGGTTCACAGGTGGCGACCAATGGACGTATATAAGTTATTGGCGAAATTCTCCAGTTAATGAATTAATTAACCAATCTATTCAGCAACGAAAAATCGTTATTGGAGGTACAAGCGCAGGTATGGCCATTCAAGGTAAATACTATTTTTCAGCTCAAAATGGAACCGTCACATCAGCTGTCGCATTGGCTAATCCATACAGTAATATTGTAACTGTAGATTCTACTGCATTTATTGATAACGACTTTTTAGATAATACAATTACAGATACGCACTTTGACAATCCTGACAGAAAAGGAAGATTAGTAACTTTTCTATCACGAATAATTACAGATTATAACGTTCATGCAAAAGCAATTGTATGTGATGAATACACCGCAGTTTGCATTGATACAAATGGTGTTGCAAGAGTGTTTGGAGGAAATCCTACTTACGATGACAATGCGTATTTTATTCAAACAAATTGTGAGCTTGCTGTTCAGACACCAGAAAACTGCACAGCGGGAAATTCTTTAACTTGGAACTTGAATGGACAAGCTCTAAAAGCCTATCAAATAAAAGGAGAAAGTACTGGAAGCAAAACTTTTGATTTAAATGATTGGCAATCTGGAACAGGAGGCATTTGGAAAAATTGGAGCGTTGCAAATGGTGTGTTCATAGAGCAAATAGGCACGCCACTAAACTGTTCATCTTTATATGTCAATACTACTTTATTTGATGCTGAAATAGAACTATATCCAAATCCAACATCAGATAAACTTACTATTTCATTCAATAATTCTAACTATTTAGAAAATGATATTTCTGTCTATAATTATCTTGGACAGAAAATCGCTTTGGCTACCAAAACAATTGACAATGAAATAATTGCAGATTTTAGCGACCTAAGCAATGGACTTTAC
>RFNX01000523.1 GCA_009926905.1 Flavobacteriales bacterium | reverse complement strand
AAAATTGATTCAACTGCAAAAATTGCAACTGAAATCGCAACGAATTCAACCTCTGAATTAAAAGATGAAAAACAAGAATTCAAAGCTAAATGGGGGATTTCGCTTTATGGGGGTATTGCAAACGGAATCAATGTTTTAACACCTCCAAACGGTATGTTTTATGAAAATTTCGGACCAAGTTTAAGCCTTGAAACAGATTATCAATTTAATAAAAAAATGTCTGTTTCAACTGGAATTTCTTATGATAAACGAAATGATTTGTATTCTAAAGATCTTTTTCAAGTTGATTCTGTTGTTTCTAACTTTACAATGCAATTTGTAACAGATTCAATGAATGTAGTGATTGATACCATTTTTACCTATTATTATTCAATGGACACTACTTATTTTATTCGAACACAAAGCGTTACAAGCACTTCTTTTTCTTTGCCTCTCTTTTTCAATTATGAACTATTCACAAAGAACAACTGGTCTGGAGCAGTGAGCGCAGGTGTTCGTATTAATTTCTTTAAAACATCAGTTACGACACCTTCAACAGGTTTTTCAGAACCAACGCTTTCGAGTTTTGGCGTTCAATCCTTCATTCGTCCTCAATTGAAATATAATTTTGGAAAAATTGGAATAGGAATCTATGGAAGTTTTGGATTGGACATCAAGCAACCTGTAAAATGGACTGATTTTTCACGCCAGCGTTGGAATTACGGAACTGGATTCTTTATGACTTATAAATTCTAATTCAAAGATTAATCTCTATTTTCGCAAGCTAATTTGAGTTTGTGAAAAACAAAATTCCACCACTTTCTGTCGATTTATTACTTTCTGCTTACACCCAAGGAATTTTCCCAATGGCTTGTGAAGGCAATGAAATTGGTTGGTTTTGTCCTGATCCTCGTGCTATAATTCCCTTAGAAAATTATAAAGCTTCAAAGTCATTGCGACCCATTTTAAATAGACAACTTTTTGAAATTCGATTGAATCAACAATTTGAACAAGTAATGCGTTGTTGTGCAGCTCCAAGAGGGGAGGACAATGGCGTTTGGATTTCAGAAGAAATGATTCAAGTTTATGTTCAGATGCACCAATTCGGTTTTGCACATTCTGTAGAAGCGTATCAAAATAATGAACTTGTTGGTGGACTTTATGGTGTTGCTTTAGGTGGCGTTTTTTATGGTGAATCAATGTTTTCTAAAGTTTCCAATGCTTCAAAAGTTGCTTTTCATCATTTGATTGATATTTTGAATAAAAACGATTTCGAACTACTCGACTCGCAATTTATGAACGACAATGTGAAACGTTACGGTGCAGTTGAAATACCTCAAACTGAATTTTTTAAGTTGCTAGATAAAGCGCTACAAAAGAAATGTCAGTTTATTCTGTAAAATTTTGTCAAAAACTATAATCACCACTTTTATCCACTGAATAATTTAATTCTTGGTGATTTGACTCAAAAGTATCGTAACCAACTTTTAGTTTCGACCAAAAATGAAGTAACGTTTTATTACTTGAATATGCTTTTTTATTCAGCAAGTAATTCATTTCTGTCATTTTAAATGGAAAAATATAAACTGGAATTTTTTGTTGACCGTTGTTTTTTGCATGAACGGCGTACAGGTAAATTTCTTTGATTTTATCGTCCGTCATGGGCATGCAACCAATTGTCACACAAGAACCGTGGATGAAAATATCACCACCCAAATTGTTTGCTGTACTTAATTTTCGGTCTGACGAATTCGGATAATTGATTCCCAAAGAAAGGTAATAATTGCTCGTAGGATTGAATCGATCGATGTGATAAAATCCTTCCGGAACCTGACCGTCGCCCATTTTACGTTTTGGACCCAAGTTTCCCGAATTTGCGCAAATAGAATAACTTTGAATCTTTTTATACGAACTTTGAGATTTGTTTTTAGCATACAATTCCATTACACCTTCTGATTTGTAGGCGACAATTAAAAGATTCAGTTCCTTTAGTTTAATTGAATGGTCTTCTAATATACTGACGATTGATTTTTCCTTTTCTGCAATTGCTATTTGGACGCGTTCGTATCTTTTTTGTTCCGTTAGAAAGTCATTTTGACACGTTGCTGCAAAGAGTCCAAGAGCGAAAAATGGAACAAGAAAACGAATTATTTTATGCTTCATTCGTAGAAGTTTCTTTTGTATTTAAAGATGTTTCTGATTGTTCTTTCATGGAATTTAGAATTGCTAAACCACTAACCGCCAATCCGTTTTCTGGAAATTCTTCAAGAACGAGCGAATAGTACTCAATTGCTTTCGTTCCTTTACCAATTTGACTGTAGCAAAAAGCGATATTACACAAAGCCATTTCGCGGTAACACATTCTCGATGAACTCAATAACGTCAAATAACGATTGTTATCCACCCAACGGTATTTTGTAAAAAACTCGTAACTGTTTTTAAAGGAATCGATTGCTTTTTCAAATTCTTGTTGTTTGGTGAATTTCATTCCTTCGCGGTGACTTTTAGGAACAAAATACCTCAAACCCAACGAACACGTCCAATAAACAATTGCTCCAATAATCGG
>RFNX01000369.1 GCA_009926905.1 Flavobacteriales bacterium | reverse complement strand
TTGAAACAGAAACATTTACCACACTTCTGAACCGCATTATGACCATCGGACAAGGTTACCGCTTGGTGCAGCAAAATGAAAAATTACGCTTGGTGATTGAGCCGGTGAAACATATTAAAGATGCTTTTGAGAAATTGGGGGTTTTGGTGGGGTAGGGGGATTTTTAACTTGATAATTCCAAAGTCTTCTTTTCGAATTTGTTATTTTTGAATGAGCATAGGTTTTGTTCAACAAATAACCACAACCATGAAATTTTACTTAATTGTTTTAGTTCTATTATTTCAATCGACATTTTTTGCGCAAGATTACCAAAAAGCTAAAGATCCAAAAATGTTAGGGAAGTTCGTTTTTAAAAGTATTCAAGAAGAGCGATATGGAATTTTTTTGGATTACATTTTTACTGAAGAGGACGTTATTAAAATGATGAAAAAGGCTAAAGTATCAAAAAGTGAAAAGGAAACAGTATCTAAACAAATGCAGGATGTTGCCAAAAATATAAGACTTGGTTCAAAGAAGAATTTTTACAATATTATTTCTTCTGGTAAACTAAAAGGCATAGTTTGGAAGGAAGTAAAATTGATAGAAGTTAGCTATAGTATTAGGGAAAAAGAAAATATTCAAATGGCTGATGTGTTCTTAATTTGTAGCTTTAAAAACGTATCATTTAATATTAAATTAGACAACTGCTTTAAAAGTCAAACTTGGTTGATGTTAGATCAAATTTATCTTAATTTCGACTAATTGACTTATCCTGATATTTTTAAAACTTACTACTAAGTTCAATTTCTCATTATGAATTAAATAGAGAAAATAAGTTATCTGGAAATTCAAAAGTATAAATATAAAATCTGTACAGTTATGTTTTGATAACTTCTAATCTATCTGCAACAAACAACCCATTTTTCGACGCAAAAAATGCAACGATAAAATGATTTTGCAACGATTAACCTCCTTATTTGATTCAAATATTGCAACGATAAAATGATTTTGCAACGAATAATTCCTATATTTGTTGCATATTTTAAGGCGAATGAGTTTCTACATCCATCAAAAATACAATTGGCCGAATTTCAATTGGAAGAATCAAGATTTTATGAATTTACTGAGTGAAGCAAGAAATTTGCAGGGGCGTTTAATGGGTAAAATGGAATCGCTTGGCTTTGAATTAAAGGATGAGGCTTTGTTGAACACCTTAACTTTGGATGTTCTTAAGTCTGCTGAAATTGAAGGAGAGTTGTTAAATCCGGAGCAAGTACGTTCGTCAATTGCTCAACGATTGGGAATGGAATTCGCGGGAATTGCGCCGTCAGATAGAAATGTGGACGGTATGGTCGATATGCTGATTGACGCCACCCGCAATTGTTTTGAACCCTTAACCAAAGAACGTCTTTTTGATTGGCATGCAGCCTTATTTCCAATGGGAAGAAGCAGTATTTTCAAAATAACGGTGGGGGATTGGAGAAAAGACACCAATGGTAAAATGCAAGTTGTTTCTGGAATTGCAGGACGAGAAAAAGTTCATTTTCAAGCACCAGATGTAGAATTACTTGAATTAGAAATGAACCGTTTTTTGACTTGGTTCAATGATGAAAAGGAACTGGATTTAGTTCTCAAAGCTGCAATCGCACATTTATGGTTTGTCACAATTCATCCATTTCAAGATGGAAATGGTCGTATTACGAGAGCGTTGACCGATCTATTATTAGCGCAATCCGATAAAAGTACACAGCGATTTTACAGCATGTCTGCACAAATTAGAATTGAAAGAAACGAATATTACACTATTCTTGAGAACACTCAAAAAGGTGAATTGGACGTTACTGCTTGGATTAAATGGTTTTTAAACTGCTTAATAAATGCTTTATTGGCATCCGACAAGTTGCTTCAACAAGTTTTAATAAAAGCTAATTATTGGAGTAAAAATGCAGCAATAAATCTGAATGAACGCCAACGAAA
>RFNX01000037.1 GCA_009926905.1 Flavobacteriales bacterium | reverse complement strand
TATTCGAAGTGAAATTGTTTGAAGAAATGGTCCCCTCCGTTCGGAAGAATGCATTGCTGTTGACATTATTGGAACACGTTTGCATATAAACAGCCGAACCAAACGAACCATAGCAATCGTTCACAGATAAAATACCACTATTCGAAGACCAAGTGCCACCCGTTCCTCCATATTGCCATGCACCACAGTTCAATTTGTAGCGAAACGCATAATAATAAGTTCCCGAACTCAATCCATAAAGGTTTCCAGAATATTCATCATTATTTCCGTAACTAGTTGTGTTATAAGTTGCTGTTGTCCAAGTTGTCCACGTGTTCGGATGGGTGTTTGAACTACTGAAACCATATTCTACAGTGATGCCCGCACCTTGACTGTACCATGTATCTGTAACTCCAGGTTCATAAACTTGGCCATAAATCAATTGTGAAGCACCGTTACAAATAGTTGCAGAAGGTGTTTGTACGTTGACAAAATTCAATATTCCACTTGTAACCGTTATTGTTGCATTCGATGTTGAAGTACAAGAACCGTTTGTAATCGTCCAAACTAAAATGTAAGTTCCTGCGGCTGTTGGCGTAAATACAGGATTGTTCGCAGATGTACTGCTCAATTGATTGCTGTTTGTATTTGGCCCTGAAGAAATTGACCAAGCTCCCGTTCCTACAGAAGGAACATTCGAAGTCAATGTAACAGTATTTCCCTCGCAAATGGTTTGAGTTGTTCCAGCACTGGAAGTTGTTGGAGAAGTTGTAACCGTTAAAGTTCCATTTCCAATGGTAGGACTGTTCCAAATTCCACCAACAGATGTTGTGGATTGTGTACTGTTAGCAATGGCGGAATACGTTGAAGCGTTATCGAAAAAACTTGGCGTAATAATATTGTTCACAAAGAAATTGTAGTTAACACCTGCACCTGCATTGAAATTAAATGTTCTAAATCGCGTAATGCTTTGACCGCCACCAGGACTTAAAAGTGTTCCTGTATATGGGCCATAAGTTGCTCCGCCATTTAGAATTTGAATGGTCGCTGAATAGGTAGTTGCAGTTAAAAGTGTAAAAGTTATTCTTAATCCATTTGCTGTATATGGA
>RFNX01000038.1 GCA_009926905.1 Flavobacteriales bacterium | reverse complement strand
TCCAAGAAATTGGTGGTGTTTTGCTCAATAAATCTAATGGTCTAGCCACCCAATGCACAACCAACAAAGCATTTTTGGAAGCGAATATTTTTGGAACAACTTCGCCAGTAAGTAAAATCAAAAGTGTGATTCCTACGACTTCCAACAAGAATCGCTTCAATTCTGAACCTGGCGTTTCTGGATATAAATCGTCTAAAATAAACGTAGAAAGAATAACGACACCAACATTCACAAAATTGATGGTAATCAACATCGTTGCCAATAATTCCTTTGGTTTCGAAAGTAAATCTTGAACGAGCTTGGAACGTTTGTCGTTGTTCTTTTTTAAATCTTCATTATCAGCTGGGCTCAACGAAAAAAATGCAGATTCCGAAGCGGACATCAATGCTGAAATGAACAATAAAAAAACAATGATTAAAATATAGGTTAGCGTTGCACCACTGAATCCTGCTTCAACAACTTGAACTAACTTTTGACTGGAAGGTTCTGAATTACTCATTGCTTAAAACGGATTGTCATCGTCCATACTTGGACTTAAATCTGACATGGGAGAAGGTTTGTTTGGTTTTCCTTCTGAACTATATGAATGTTGACTTTTTTCAATATCTGGACGCGAAAGTATAGTTAAATCATCGCCCACAACTTCGGTTGCATAACGTGTATTTCCCTCCTTATCTTGCCACGAGCGTTTTTTTAATTTTCCTTCAACGTAAATTTTTGCGCCTTTACGAATGTATTTTTCAGCAACTTCAGCCAAACCTCTCCATAAAACGATGTCGTGCCAATCAGTGATTTCTTTCTTCTCTCCCGTTGATTTATCTGTAAAAACTTCTGATGTCGCCAACGAAAATGTAGCAATTACTGCTCCGTTCTCCAGCCTGCGAATTTCAGGGTCTTTGCCTAAATTTCCAATAAGAATTACCTTGTTAACACTGCCATTCATACCACAAATGTATAAAAATTCAAACGTTGAATTATTTTATTTTTTCTTGAATGGTTTTTTCTTTTTCGGCTTAGCTTCCTGACTTTCAGAAATTTTGATACATTCCTCTAAAGTCAATGTTTCTGGTGTCACGTCTTTCGGCAACTTGAAATTATCTTTTCCGATTTTCAAATAAGCACCGTAACGACCATTTAATAATTGTACTTCGGGACGCTCAGCAAAGACTTTAATCATTTTATTCGCATCGTCTTCTTGCTTTTTCAAGTACAATTCAACGGCACGATCAAAAGAAATTGAAATCGCATCTTCTTCTTTCGGAATCGAAACGAATAATTTCCCAACTTGCACATAAGGACCAAAACGACCGTTGTTAGCTTTCACAGCTTGACCTTCGTATTCACCCAAAGTTCTTGGTAATTTGAACAATTCCAACGCATCTTCCAATGTAATTGAACCAATAGACTGATCTTTTTGTAACGAAGCAAAACGTGCTTTTTCTCCATCTACTTTTCTCATCCAATTTGAATCATCGGACCAAATTTCCC
>RFNX01000619.1 GCA_009926905.1 Flavobacteriales bacterium | reverse complement strand
GACGTTTCAGTTCGTATGGAACGAGCGTTTAAAGAACCAATAAGAGAATTGAATAACTATTGGAAGAATAAGTAATCTCAAGTTCGGTTAGAATAAAAAATAAAACAAGAATTTTGGAAAATAAAATATTAGAAGACAATTACCTTTCAATTATCAAAGCGTTGGGTGAAAATCCTGATCGCGAAGGTTTATTGAAAACACCTGAACGTGTTGCGAAAGCGATGCAATTCTTGACAAATGGCTACGATGTAAATCCGGATGATTTGATTAATCAAGCAATTTTTCATGAAGCGTATTCTGAAATGGTGTTGGTGAAAGACATTGAAGTGTATTCACTTTGCGAGCATCACATGTTACCTTTTTTCGGGAAAGCACACATTGCTTACATTCCTGATGGGAAAATTGTCGGCTTGAGTAAAATCCCAAGAGTGGTGGATGCTTATTCGCGACGTTTACAAGTTCAAGAACGTTTAACGATTGAAATCAGAGATTGCATTCAACGCACTTTAGATCCTAAAGGTGTGGCAGTTGTGATTGAATGTTCTCACATGTGTATGCAAATGCGTGGCGTTCAAAAACAAAATTCTGTTACAACCACAAGTGCTTTTACTGGTTTGTTTTTAGAAAACGATGCAACGCGCAAAGAATTCATTAACTTGATTCAGGCTAAATTGCATTAAAGTTGAAAACGGAGAGTTGCGAGTTATTTAACCTAATAATTGTTCCCAACTTTTTAATCCTATACAACTTTATTTCAAAGTCAATTGGTAAATCGCAAATTTTACAAATCATTCGTAACATTTAGATCTTTTTAAATCAAACACATGAAGTACCTATTTTTCCATTTATTTATCAATTTCACAACCATGAATTTCGCACAAAATCTTTCATCGGAACAAATCGTTCAAAGCAATTTGGAAGCTTATAATAACCGTGATTTGGAGACGTTCATGTCTTGGTTTTCGGATGATATTGCATTATACAGTTTTGGCGAAATGAAATTGCTTGCAAGTGGTAAACCAGCAATCGAAAAGTTATACAAAGAGCTCTTTGAAGCTTCTCCCAAGCTCCATTCAACCATTTTGAAGCGCATTGTTTTTGAAAACAAAGTCATTGACCACGAAAGCATCGTTGGTAGAAAAGGTTCTTCAGATGTTTTGGAAATCGTTATGATTTACGAAGTAAAAGACGGGAAAATCTTTAAAATGACTTCGATAAAGAAGTAGATTCAAAGAAATGAACCACAAATCGAACGAAATTCAAACGAAAAATCAAATGTCTGAAATTGAATAATTCTAGAACTGCAAACGATAGACGAAATTCGGGAAAAAGCCAATCTGATAAGCGGTACTGATTCCTTTCGTGGCTGCATTGTAACGGTCAGCAAAAATATTTTTGTGGTTGGTAACATTATTTACATCGAAAGCCCATGATTGTGAGATTTTATATTTTTTAGAATTCAATGTAAATCCAACTTTGAAATCCAAGCGCATGAAATTGGGATAACGCTCCGTGAAAGCATAAGCATCACCTTTTACTACCTGAAAATTAATCAATTGTGAAAGTGGCAAATCAATGGGCGTGTAATAGCGACCTCCAGCATGAGTGAATTTCAAGTCCAATGTGATGACATTACTTTTCTCTTTACCTACTTTAAATTCTTTTCCAACTAAAATATTATAAACAAATTTTCCATTAAAAGCTGTGTTGCGCTCGATGTTATCACTTGCTGTGTATTTCGAATTGTAAAGCGTTCCTGTTGCTAAACCGTAAAATCCACTTCCAAAATAGCGCTCAATCGTTAGCTCAATTCCGTAATTTCTTCCAGTGCCGCCATTCACTAAACCTACTTGATTATTTGGATAAAAAGTCGCACCGGCATTCAACATTGAATAACTATTTGCAAAATAGTGAACAGGAACATTCCATAGATTTTGATAGTAAATTTCCGTTTTCAAACGCCACAATTTAGCTGGATTCCATTCTAGACCAAAAACAAAATGTTGGCTTCTTGTGAAACCCATGCTGCGATTGGTTTGTAAAGCATTTCCTTGACTGTCAAATGATTGAAAGAAATAAGCATCCAAAGGTTGCATTTGACTGTGTAGTCCATATCCTAGACTAAAAGTGTATTTTTTTAGCAATTGGTACTTCAAACCCAAACGAGGTTCAACAGAATAAGCATTATTCAAGGTCAAAAATTGTGTGTGAACACCAGTATTCAAGGTTAAATTGTCTGTGAAATTGTATTTACCGTGAAGATATCCTTGCAATAAAACTGTTCTGCTATTTGTGTTCCAATACTCTACCCAATTTTGTTTATTCTCTCGATTTCTGTACAACAAATCAATGTGCATCAACTCTGCTATGACTCCAGCTTTCACAAATAAGCGTGCATTTATCTTGGAATTGATGGAAGAATTAACAGAATATGTTGCTCTTTTCGTAAGGTTTTCAATGGTGCGTACAGGAGAATTCCCCATCGCATTCAAACTGTCCTGTAAGTAACTTGAACCGGCATAATTCATTCCAATTACTGTATTTAGATACGATTTGCTTGAAATATGAATGATGTGTTTCAAGCCAATAAGCCCAATTTGACTTTTAAAATAACTGTCTCTATTTGGAATCGCAAAAAGGTCAGTGGAATCCACTTTGTCGTGTTCAAAATTCACATGACTAATGGCACCAATTCCGAATAAAATGAAACGTCCAGCTTTCGTGTTACCGGAATTAATTTTAAACGATAAATCTTGGTAATAAGGCGTAGCAAATGTCCCAATTGACAAACCGAGCTTTTGTGCCATGCTTGCAAATCCATAGCGATAGGCAAAAACATACGATGAACCGTTCTTTTTTAATCGGTCCCTCTGTTGTAAATTCAATTCCTGTGATGGCGCCAAATTGAAAAGTGTGTTCGCGTTTGTCACTGTTTCCATTTCTAAATCCTAAGTCAAAAACACCCGCGTTTGCATTTCCATATTCTGCTGGAAAAGCGGAAGTCATAAAATCTGAATTACGTAATAAATTGGTATTGATTGCTGAAACGGAACCTCCAGTTGTTCCAATTGTCGAAAAGTGATTGGGATTAGGAATACTCAAACCTTCCACTCTCCAAAGTACTCCAACCGGTGAATTTCCTCTAATAATTAAATCATTTCGGGAATCATCGGGCGAACTCACTCCAGCAAAATTGGCAGCTAAACGTGCAGGATCGGAACGTCCACCTGCGTAACGGTTCACTTCTTCCATCGAAAAAGAGCGTCCACTTACAGAAGTCAGCTCGTTGTTCATTCCATTTTTCTTCGCAGAAATATTGACTTCTTTCATGTTAGTGACGCTTTCTTCCATCAAAATTTCCAAGTCCAATTGCTTACCCG
>RFNX01000039.1 GCA_009926905.1 Flavobacteriales bacterium | reverse complement strand
GTGTGCGGGATAATATTGTGCAGTTCGTGAATCATCCTACAAGAATATTCCCAATCGGAAGGCTCGATAAAGATTCTCAAGGACTCATCTTTTTAACAAACAACGGCGACATCATCAATAAAATTTTACGTGCGGGCAATCAACACGAAAAAGAATACGTGGTAACGGTAAATAAGCCACTCACTCCAGAAATGATTGCTGCCATGTCGAAAGGTGTTCCGATTTTGGGCGTGAACACTAAAAAATGCAAGGTAGTTCAAGAAGCAACCACTGTTTTTCGAATTACACTCATTCAAGGGCTTAATCGTCAAATACGCAGAATGTGTGAATATTTTGGCTATGAAGTCGTGAAGTTGGAACGCGTGCGCATTATGAACATTGAATTAAAAGGTTTACCTCTTGGTGAGTGGAGGGATTTATCCGAGAGTGAAATGGAGATTATTCATAATTTACTAAAAAATTCTTCGAATGAGGACGAGCGAAAACCGATGAAAAATCAGGTAAAACAAAAACCGAAATCCGCCACCAATTCTGCAAAAACAGCCAATTCAAACGAGAGAAAAAATAAATCAACCCATTCGACAACCAATAAATTGGGTAAAGGACCTAAAATGAATAAGTTTAAGGGTGGGAGTCCTAAGAAGAGAAGGTAAATTTTGTTTTGGCTTTCGTACAACCCAACAAGTTCCTAAAATTCATTACACGAACAATAATCTCAATTTGAGCCATACTAAAAATAAAACCCCGTATCGCGCAACAACTGATTAGTCCTTATAATAGGTTAGTGGCTGGTGTTATTAATCAAGTATTTTCGGAATTCTTATGTTTTTTGGACTTACTATAACGTAATTTGTTTTCTTTCAGCTGTCTTCTGCTTTCAACATTTCTTTTGTGACTAAATCTTGTAAAGCTGTATCTGTCGAGCAATTATCACCGCAAATTGTGCGGTTAAAATACAACTTTTACACCGCAAAACAATTTTTTGCTTCTAAAATCTTTAGTTGTCAGAGAACTTATAGCGCTTTCATTTTATTACCTTTTGGATTGTGGGTTACTTCTGCAAGTCCGAGTGCTTCCATAAAAGGTGGTATATACATTCCCACGCGACCACGAAATCCTTTTTTAAGTCCATACCAACCGCCAACAGGATTGTTTTCTGAACGGCCCCAAAATTCAACTGTTCCTTCTTTTGCTGGTTTTTGCTCGTCCGCACTTCCCAATTCCATCCAATCGCCGTGCTTTTTTAACATTTCATGTAAATCGTTTAAAATGTCAATGTTGTACAACAAAACAGTTTTTCCAACTGTGCAAACCAGCACGTCTTTACCATCCTTTTGATCTACATGCATTGTGTATTCACTAGACAATGGTGGCGTTTTTAATACCATTGGTTTGTCTTTCGTTCCTATGTTATAAGTCATAATTTTTA
>RFNX01000573.1 GCA_009926905.1 Flavobacteriales bacterium | reverse complement strand
CCGTATTGATTTACTAAGTGGTTGCAATCTGTTTGCCAGTTAAAGGTTGCTGAAACGCCTGCTGTTCCTGAGATTGGAAGACTAGAATTCAAGTAAGCACAAGGCTCAATATCGCATCCTGTTGAAAGGGTGAAATTTGTACCGAACATTGGGCCTGAAGCTGTCAAATAAACGGTTTGAGCAGATAGGTCTTGCAATAAATCTGTATCGGTTACATTTAGGTTGAATGAAATTGGGTCACCAGCATTGACATTTGTTTCAAAAGAATTTCCAGGAAATGGAGCAACGATAATCGGAGCATTATTAGCGGCGTTACAAGCAACAACAATTAATTGCATCTCGCGTTCAACCTCTGAAATTAAAATGCCTTGACGATAAGATTTGACACTCAATTTTACCACATAGTTTCCGATTGTGTAACTTTTAAAGGTCAATTCACCCGTCAAAGGATCCACAACTGCCGGCACATTTGATGGATTTAAGTTTGTTCCCGGTGTTGGACTAGTGTATGAAAATCCACTTTCAAACGGAATTTCTATAGGATTGTTTGGGGGTCGAAAATTCCAGTGGGAAAATAGTTGTATGGTATACCAAAATCAAAATGAATGGAATCCAAATCAGGGTCAACGGCATTCATGTTGTATCTGTAATCACTTTCAGCACAACTTACAAAATAAGGTTCTTGTAAGAAAATAGGAGAGGAGTCCAAACATGAAAGTCCATCTGAACCAGGAATTGCATACATTGTTGCTTTTATCGTAATGCCATAAGTGGTTGGATTCAAGATATTTGTTAATGCACCACTTCTGGAAAAATTTTCATACGTAAAAACCCAACCGTCTGCAGGAGGAGTTCCCAATAATGTAATAGGTGCGCTTCGATAAGTAATGCGTTCGATTGCTCCAATTCCATTTCCACCAGCACTTCCAACTCCACAAGCAAGCATTGGAGGTGAACCAACAACAGGCGAACATTTTGGGGAAATATCTTCTCGCGAGACAAAGGGTAAATTGATGGTTGTAACGGAAGGATGCCTCCAAACACGTATGTTTTCTGAAGAAATGTTGATCTCAGCTCCGTTGCAATCGCGGTAAAAAATAAGTTCAAAGACGTAAGAATTTCCTCCCACACATTTGTACGTTATTTCACCTCCCATTCCGTGGGAAGCTTTTATCGCAAAGCTAGGTAGCAGCAACAAAAGAAATAACAGATTTTTGAACATATTAGATTAACGCCATAAAATACATACTAGTATAACGGATTGTAAGAAATAAAGTTGCTAGCCTGCAATTACAATCGTCATTGAGTCCCAATTCAAGTATTTTTGAGCCAATTCTCGGAGGGTTTCAGGAGTAATTGTCTTCAACGTATGAATGAAATCATTGTAGAAATTCAGTTCTAAACCATGTGCTTCAACAGTTAAAAATAAATCCGTTAAAGCATAAGGTCCATCGGCACTTTTCAAAGTTTGACCTAAAAGATAATTGCGAACCAAACTTAGTTCTTCTTCCCTTACTAAATCTGTTTGCAACAACTCAATTTCCTTTTTGATTTCAGCAATTGCAGCTTCACAAACGTCTTTTCCAACTTCAGTTCCAATAACAAAATAACCGTTCATTTTCAATTCGTT
Organism: Flavobacteriales bacterium; assembly: GCA_009926905.1. Lineage (GTDB taxonomy): Bacteria > Bacteroidota > Bacteroidia > Flavobacteriales_D > Crocinitomicaceae > UBA952. The sequence goes on along the minus strand of RFNX01000573.1, from coordinate 2,357 downwards.
TACATACGAACCAATTCCATACGTGTAACCTTTGTCTTCGCGGATGTTTTTCATCAAACGACTTCCAAAAAAGTCACCTAAAATCGTGTTCAAAATCACAAAACTCAAGTAATCTGGATGTTTTTTATTGAAAAGTACTTTTCCAATTCGAATAGCAGATTGTAATGCATTGTCTTTTGCAACGTGCGCTTTTTCTATTTTATTTTCAAAATCAGAAACGTAAATTGGAGTATTTTTTACACACCATTTTTCGATTTTAGCTTGAATTGTTGCTACTTGATTTGGGGTAAAATCACCCACTAAAACCACTTTAGTCAGACCTTTTTTGTAGTTTTCAGTGAAATAATTTACAATTTCAGATTGTTGAACGGAATCGTATTCTTTCACATCAATAACACGACTGTAAGGCGTTCCGTCGAAAATTAATTGTTGGAATTTACGTTGCGCTAAAAAATTAACTTTCTCGCTATTAATAAGTTGCTTTTGTTTTCTGTCGCGAATCAATTCCTCGATTTCGTGTTGCGGAAAACTGGCATTTTCTATCGTTTCTTCAAACAAATCAATTACAGACAACATTTGGTCATTCAATGCATAAAAGGAAAGCAACGAATGTTCGTGATTCAAGCTGGCGTCAAAGTAAGCACCTAAATCGTCTAATTCATTGTGAATTTGTGTCGAAGATTTTTGTTCAGTTCCAGCAAGAATAAGACCTGCGGTTAACGAACTGATTACATTGCTGCCTTTCGCACTTCCTGCGTCAAAGTAAAAATCAATGCGAGAAGTGGCATTTGGAACGTCTTTCATCCATATAAATGACGTGTGATTTCCAATGATTGTTTTTTGAGGAGCGATGAATTTTATTTCGTCAAGTTCCCTAATTTCAGGAGCGATAGTTCTATTCAGCATTTGGAAGAGATTTTACTTTCAAAAGACAACAATTTTCTTTCTTAATGATGTTTTTTGCAGTGTGGTAAATGTGTTCAGGAGTTATTGCTTCGTAAATTTCATGTTCTTCATTGATGCCATTTCCGTCACCTAAAAGTTCGAAAAAGCAAAGATTCATAGCGCGATTCAAAAGTCCTTGTTCTTGAAATTCTTTAGCAGTTCGCACTTTAATTTTCAGCTGATTCAATTCTTTTTCGCTCATCGGTTGCTCAAGGTAATTTTCCAAAACCTCCCAAAGAGCTTTGTCAAATGTATCAAATTCGACACCGTCATTTAATTTTCCAGAAATCACCAACAAACCTTCGTCAATAGAACCGGTAATGTAAGCGTTTATTTCAGCAACCAATTGTTTTTCCTTTTTCAAAGAAATGTACAATTTCGAAGATTTTTCACGTCCTAAAGAATCACTTAATAAATCCGTTATGTAATACTCAGGCGATTTTCTTTCAGACATTTTAAACGCATAATAAAATGCATTTGCAGGCACTTTTCGTTCAATTGTCAACTCACGAAATTCAGTTTGAATTGGTTCTTTTGGTAGAATTCTTGCTGGCTTTTTTCCTTTCGGAATGGAACCAAACCAATACTCTAATTTCTCTTTAACCGTTTCTAAATCGAAGTTTCCAGCGATACACAAAATGGCATTCGAAGGATTGTAAAACGTCGCAAAGAATTTTTTAACATCGTCCATCGTTGCATTTTCGATGTGTTCGATGTTTTTACCGATAGTTGCCCATTTGTAAGGGTGTTCACGATAAATCAATGGTCGAAAATTCAGCCACACATCTCCGTAAGGTTGGTTTAAATAACGTTGTTTAAATTCCTCAATCACAACACTTCTTTGAACTTCTAAACTTTTTTCAGTAAAAGCCAATGACAGCATTCTATCACTTTCCAACCAAAGTGCTGTGTCTATATTATTTGCAGGTAGCACGTCGTAATAATTGGTAATGTCGTTGCTTGTAAATGCATTACTTTCGCCACCAGCCATTTGTAGTTCAGTGTCGAAATTACTAACGTTTACAGAACCTCCAAACATTAAATGCTCAAATAAATGTGCAAATCCAGTTTTATCTTCTGATTCGTCTCTCGCACCCACATCGTACAATACATTCACAACAGCCATGGGAGTTGTTAGGTCTTTGTGAAAAAGAACTTTGAGTCCGTTTTCTAATTCAAATCGTTCGAAATGTATCATTTAAAATTGAAATTTTGGTGATTGTTGTTCGCTAAGCGCTTGATGAAATTCTGAAACGATTTCTTTGACCACTTCTTTTGCAGGTAAAATTTTATCAATCAAGCCAGAAATTTGTCCTATTTCGAGTTCTCCTTCAACTAAATCGCCTTCAAACATTCCTTTTTTGGCACGTCCTCGACCTAAAAGTTGATTCAGTTCTTCAGCACTTGCATTT
>RFNX01000314.1 GCA_009926905.1 Flavobacteriales bacterium | reverse complement strand
CATGTGTTCAAAATGGTGGGGGAACAGTATCTGGAAACAATACAACAACACTTGTTTTGAATGCAGGAAATTCATCAAGTGCTTGTACTTGCTGGGGAAATAATGAAGTAATTGTTGGTACAACAAGTGATTGTATATCGACCGTAACAATTTTGTTTCGTTCAATGAGTGGAAGTAATAATAATCCTGCTCAATACCTTGTAATTTCTAATTTAACAGCAACTATTCAAACTGCCACAGCCCCAACAGGAATAACAGGAAATACCACAATCTGTTCAGGAAGTTCTACAACCTTAACAGCAACAGGTGGATCAGCAACATCCCAATGGTTTACTGGTTCGTGCGGAGGTACTTCAGTTGGAACGGGTACTTTTATCACTGTTTCTCCAACCGTAGCAACCACTTACTTTGTTAGAAATTTTACCTCTCCTTGTGGTTTTTCGAGTTGCGTTTCAACCACTGTTAATGTTAATTCCGCCCCAACATCCGTCTCAGCAACCTCCAACAGTCCAATTTGTGCTGGTTCACAACTAAATTTAACAGGAGCAGCAACTGGAAATACTTCTTGGTCTTGGTTAGGGCCAAATAATTTTTCATCAACGGTTCAAAGTCCAAGTATTGCATCTGCAACCACAGCAGCAAGTGGCACGTATTTCTTAACCGCTCAAAATTCGTGTGGAACAGGCAGTGGACTTTTTGATGACTTTAGCGATAATAATTTTACGAGTAATCCTGTTTGGACAGAACAAACTGGGACTTACAATACAGGTGTTGGGTATTTGCAACCGACAAATACATTCACAGATGAAAGAATTACTACGCCAAGCACACAAGCTTATGGTTCTTGGAAATTTGATTTTCAGCTAGTTGCAAATGTCAATTCCAATGACGTTATCAGATTTCACATGATTTCGAACAATACAACTTTAAATAATTCAAGTGGTTATTATGTTAGAATTTCAGGAGTTGGAAGCGCTTCTGGTGGTAATGGAATTCATCTTTATAGAATAGATAACTCTACAACTCAGGTATCTCTAGGGTCCGTTTCATATACTCCTTCAACTTCCATGCGTACAATGATTGTAACTCGTGGTTCGGATAATGTCTTTCGAGTTTATCTCGATGGGTCAAGTACCCCAATACTAACAACCACAGCAGATGGCACCTACACAACTTCTTCTTTTGCAGGAGTTTGGACAAGTGGAAATAATGCAAGTACCAATCACATCGTCGACAACATCGTCTGTTCAAGTACTTTGGTTGATGTAACTGTAAATCCTATAGCAACTGCTGGTACATTTCAATATGCAAATTTAAGCACACAAACGATTTGTGCAGGTAGCACTATTTCTTGTTCCAATGTAACGTCACCAACAAATGGAGGTGCGGGAACATTAACAACGGTTTGGTATTGCGGTGAATTAAATGCTGGTGGAACAATTGGCGGAAATTACGGATCTGAATATGGAAATTGGCGAGAATCAACGTTGCTAAATGTGAGTGGTACAACTTCAAGTTCGAATTTGAATGCAGCTGCTGGTGGAGGAGCTGGAACTTCTTTTGCCTTAACAAATTACAACCCTCAAAGTGATTTTCCTGGAAAAACGAATTTTGTTATCATCCGACGTGCTTACAACAGTCTTTGTGGAGTTTGCCCACTCGGTGTATGTCAAGACCAATATTTCTATCTGAACTTAACACCAGTTACCGCAGCACCAACGATCACCACTCCGATTTGTTCGGGATCAACTACCATTTCTGGGACAAGTGCTGCCAACGCAACCGTAATTGTAACCGTTAATGGTGTGGCGCAATCTCCTGTTACAGCAAACGGTTCAGGAAATTGGTCTGCAACCGTCTCACCTTTGATTGCCGCTCAAAGTATTACAGCAACTGCACAAGTAAGTGGTCAATGTGTAAGTGCGTCATCTAATATTGTTACTGTTAACCCCGCAGTTTCTACTCCAACTTTTACTTTGGGTACAGCATCCACTCGCTGTATTGCCGCAGGTACGGTCAGTTA
>RFNX01000040.1 GCA_009926905.1 Flavobacteriales bacterium | reverse complement strand
CTGTAGAAGTAATGATGCGTTTTTTATCCGGTTCCATTCCAGGGAAGAAATTTGGTTTTGAACCCGTCGCAATGATGATGTTTTTACCTGTAAGATTAGTTGATGTTCCGTCAGCAGTTGTAACTTTTACTGTGTTTTTATCAACGAATGAACCAACACCAGTGTGAACCTCAATTTTATTTTTGTCCATCAAGAATTTCACTCCCGCACACGTTTGACTAACAACGTCATTTTTACGTTGAATCATTTGTTTGATGTTCGCTTTTAATCCAGTTAGTTCGATTCCGTGCTCACCGAATGTATGCGTTGCATTGTGAAAATGTTCGGAGGAATCTAATAAAGCTTTTGAAGGAATACAACCTACATTTAAGCAAGTTCCACCTAAAGTGTTGTATTTCTCAATAATAGCTGTTTTCATTCCCAATTGGGCACAGCGAATTGCAGCCACATATCCTCCGGGGCCAGAACCAATGATAATTACGTCGTATGAACTCATTTGAATCGAATTTTAAGCAAAGTTAAAATATCTAAGCGAACGAACTTCTATAAATTTAAAGAAATCAGCTCATCATGAAAAGGAAAGTTTATTTCAAAAGGTTAATACACCTAATTATTGTCTTATTAATTGAGAACTCAGTAATAACAAAGAAATAATCCTAATTGAAGAGCTGAAAAACTTTCTTCAGGCAATAAACAAAACAACTCAATATTAACTTAAAATAACGCTTGTATTACTTTCAACATCAGCGAGTTAAAATATTTTCGAATCATAATTTTAAGTTAAAATTCAAACAACATTCATTTTAGATATTTGACTAAATTTTTAACGATGAGTCCAAAAAGAAAAGTTGAAATTGTTGTCATCTCTGATGTTCATTTGGGAACTTATGGCTCGAGAGCAGGCGAATTAGTAGCCTACTTACGGTCTATTCAACCTGAAATTCTCATCTTAAACGGAGACATCATTGATATTTGGCAATTCAGTAAACATTATTTTCCCGCAGACCACATGCAAGTCGTGAAAGAAATTGCAACGCTTCTTTCAAAAGATACAAAGGTTTACTATATAACTGGAAATCACGATGAAATGCTTCGAAAATTTAAGGGATTTAAAATTGGAAATTTTGAAATTCAAAACAAACTTATTTTGCCTTTGAAAACAGGCACAGCTTGGTTTTTTCATGGGGATGTTTTCGACACAACGATGAAGCATTCTAAATGGATTGCGAAATTGGGAGGTAAAGGCTACGATTTATTGATCATGATAAATACAATCGTGAATTGGTTCAGTGAGAAACTAGGAAAAGGAAGAATTTCGTTGTCAAAAAAAGTGAAAGACAGTGTGAAAGGTGTTATCAAATATGTCAACAATTTTGAGGAAACAGCTGCCGATATAGCAATAGAAAATGGATTTCAATTTGTGGTTTGTGGACATATTCATCAGCCTCAAATTAAAAAAATTACCAAAGAAAATGGCGATTCTGTACCTATCTTAACTCTGGAGATTGGGTTGAAAATTCTACTTCTTTGGAATATAATTTTGGTAAATGGACTTTGTACAAACACGATCCAACTTCGACAGAGATTTACAGTAAATACCACGAATCGAAAAGTGCCAATGCGTTGAACTACGAGCAATTATTTGAAGATGTTATTTCAAACTTAAATTTTAAAGCACAATGAAAGTTTTATACGCTATTCAAGGAACTGGAAATGGTCACCTTTCAAGGCTGAAGAAATCGTTCCATTGTTGAATAAACATGTTGATACAACTGTTTTGGTAAGCGGAACGCAATCGCAAATTCAATCCAACTTTGAAATTCATTACAAAAAAACGGGATTGACATTTTTGAACGGAAAAAATGGAAACATTGATTTATTAAGAACTGTTTTCAAAACTCATCCGATTGATTTCTTGAATGAAATTCGTACTTTTCCAGTAAGACAATTTGATTTAGTTATAACGGATTTTGAGCCTGTTTCCGCTTGGTCAGCCTTAATGCACGGAGTTCCTTGTATCGAAATGAGTCATCAAGCTGGTGTCATTCATCCAAAATCACCTAAAACTGCTTCCA
>RFNX01000622.1 GCA_009926905.1 Flavobacteriales bacterium | reverse complement strand
GGCGATGTCTCTTCCGTCCATAATTATGCCACCTTTTTCGCCCATTTTTTGTTGCTCAGAAACCAATTTCTGACGTACTTCTTTGATGGTCGCTATTTTCGATACCACATTTGCAACAGCGTTTTCACGGATTTCAGTTGAAACATTTCTGTCATTCAAAAACAAAAGCGATTGTTGATCAATGGTTTTAAATTCTAAGTTAATATGATTTAAGTTTTCTATGATTTTATCAACTAACGGTTCGCCATCAGCAAATAGATTATTTTCCAAACAATACAACGAAACACCTCGGTACATAGCACCAGAATCTATGAAGATGTAATCCAATTTTATAGCTAAATCTTTTGCTAAGGTGCTTTTTCCACATGCTGAAAAGCCGTCAATGGCGATGGTGAGTTTTTTTGTTGTCATAGATTTTCAAAATTAGCTAAAAATTCAAAAAGCGGAGAAATTGATTTGAAAGAGTAGGGGATTAGGTTCACAAAAAAAGGCTCCTTTGGGGAGCCTTTCAAATTAGTATAAAATCGATTAATAATAAATCGCTCTTCTTACTTTAGAAACGTATTTCGCTAAACGAATTACTTGTTTTGTGTAACCAAACTCATTATCATACCAAGCGTATAATACTACGTTTTTACCATCTTTAGAAACGATTGTTGCATTTGAGTCAAATACAGAACAACATGTATTTCCAATAATGTCACTTGAAACTAATTCTGGATCAAAAGAATAATAAATTTGATTTACTAATTCTCCGTTCAATGCAGCATCTTTTATCAAAGCGTTTACTTCTTCAACTGTAGTCGTTCCGTTTAATTCCAAGCTCAAAATAGCCAATGAACCGTTTGGAGTGGGTACACGTACTGCGTTTGCTGTTAATTTATCTTTCAATTCAGGAATAACTTTCGTTACTGCATTTCCAGCTCCTGTTGAAGTAATTACCATATTGATTGCAGCAGAACGACCTCTTCTTGGTTTTTTGTGCATATTATCCAATAAATTTTGGTCATTTGTGTAGGCGTGAACCGTTTCAATGTGTCCTTTTACAATGCCAAATTTATCATTCACAGCTTTTAATACTGGTGAAATTGCGTTTGTTGTACAAGATGCAGCCGAATAAATTGTTTCATTTTCAACATCCAAGGTTCCTTGATTGATACCATAAACTACATTTGGAACTTCTTTTCCCGGAGCAGTCAATAAAACTTTTCCAGCGCCATTCGCTTTCAAGTGACGAGACAAAGCTTCTCTATTTGTGAAAACTCCTGTATTGTCAATGATTAAAGCGTTGTCGATTCCGTATTTCGTGTAATCAATGTCTTCTGGATTTGAAGCGTCAATCATTTTAACGATTTGTCCGTTGATGATTAATGCTTTGTTTTCTAAATCTTCGATAACTGAACCTTTGAATGCACCGTGAACTGAATCATTGCGCAACAAAGACGCTCTTTTAACGATGTCAGCATCCGATGAACCACGTGTTACGATAGCACGCAATCTCAATTGTTGACCTTTTCCAGCTTGTTTGATTAACTCGCGCGCAGCCAAACGACCGATACGACCAAAACCATACAATACCACATCTCTTGGTTCGATTTCACTTCCATCTAGAGGTGTTAATGAACCGATTTTTTGTTTTAAAAATTCAGCTTTACTTGCGTAATTTGAACCATCTGTTAACCACTCGCTTGCCAATTTTCCGATGTCTAATTTTGCAGATGTGATATCCATTTCCAAAATTAACTCAGCTAATTCACTTGTAGTAAACACATCGATTGGACGATTTACAACTTTACCAGCATATTCGTGCAAGTTTAAAATTTCAGAAATAGTTACATCTGTTAAATGATTTCGGAAAAGTACCAATTCGATTCCTTTGTCATAAAGCAAAGCTCCAACTTTACTTTGCAGTTTTACTGCTGCTCTTTCACGCTCAATGTGTGATTTGAGCTCTTTTTCATAGCCAACTACTGATTCCATATTTGTTTGATTGATTATTGATTGCAAATTTAAGAAGCAAAAAAGGCTACCAGTTTAATAACTGATAGCCTCTCGATTTTATCCTAAGTAAGACTTAAGTAATTTGTTTCGCGAAGTGTGACGCAGTCGTCGAATCGCTTTTTCTTTGATTTGTCGTACGCGCTCACGAGTAAGATTGAATTTCGCTCCGATTTCTTCTAACGTTAAACCGTGATTCATTCCAATTCCGAAGAACAAACGAATGATTTCTCTTTCTTTATCTGTAAGCGTACTCAACGAACGCTCGATTTCTTTCTGTAATGATTCTGCCATTAACGCGTGATCAGTTTTAGGAGCATCGTTGTTGGCCATTACATCCATCAAGGTTCCACCGTCTTCATTTGTTGTCAAAGGTGCATCCATCGATACGTGACGTCCAGAAACATTCAAACTTTCTTTGATTTTATCTTCTGGCACTTCTAAAGCTTCTGCCAATTCTTCTGCTGAAGGTGGACGTTCGAATTCTTGTTCCAAACGTGAGAATGCTTTATTGATTTTATTCAATGAACCAACTTGATTCAAAGGTAGACGAACGATACGTGCTTGTTCAGCTAGAGCTTGCAAAATTGATTGACGAATCCACCATACAGCGTAAGAGATAAATTTAAAACCTCTTGTTTCGTCGAATTTTTGAGCAGCTTTAATCAATCCTAAATTACCTTCGTTAATTAAATCGGGTAATGTTAAACCTTGATTTTGATATTGTTTAGCAACAGAAACTACGAATCTTAAATTGGCACGAGTTAATTTCTCTAATGCTTTTTGATCTCCAGCTTTTATCTTTCTTGCTAACTCAACTTCTTCTTCTGCTGTGATAAGTTCTTCACGACCAATATCTTGTAGATATTTATCAAGTGATTGGCTTTCGCGATTGGTAATCGATTTGGTAATTTTTAACTGCCTCATTCTGGACTTTATCTCACTGTTAAATTAATATTAAATTCCCCAAAGAAATGGTTGGCAAAGTAACGCCAAAAAAAACGAATAATAAAATTTTAAAGGTACTTTTTTCGTTTTTTTTCAAGCATTGTTCGACTACCAAAAACTGTGCCTTATTAGTGTTTATAAGCCAAAACCTACAAAATCACGTTTACCACTTTCCGACATTACCTCTAAGAGAATTCCACGATTGATACCATTCAATTTCGTGGTGAGTTGTTCTACGGTTTCGACAGGTTCGTTGTTTACTTTTGTAATAATCGTTCCCTCTTTTAGGCCAATCGATTTGAGTTTACCTGTCCCTATTGTACTTATTTTAACACCGTATGAAATATTCAACTCTTTTTTCTCTTTTGAAGTCAATTCAGCGAATGTAGCTCCTAAAGCAAAGTTCTTCTTTATTTCTTCCTTCGACATTAACGAAGTTTCTCCTTCTTTGTTACGAAGTACAAGTTCTTTAATGACCTCTTCTCCGTCTTTTTTACGAA
>RFNX01000041.1 GCA_009926905.1 Flavobacteriales bacterium | reverse complement strand
TGCAATAACAGTAGATTACTAATTTTTATTTTAATGTTAAAAAGTTTAAAATTTTATTTTTTTTTATTTTTCACAATAAATAGTTTTTTATTTGTTAGTCAATCTGAATCATCTTTTTGGATAGTTGGCTCTAATAAGTATTTGGATTTTAGCAATATTAACCCAGTATTGAATAACTTTCCAACAAATTTTTTTAATGAATTTTACTTTTTAGAGGCCAATTGTTCATTTTGTGATGAAAATGGAAGTTTACTATATTACTCAAGTGGAGATGATGTCTATTCTTCAGTGGGGCAAGTTATTCAGAATGGGAGTAATTTATCTGATTATCAAGTTCAATCATGCACACAAGGTTGTTCTTTTATAAAGTTTCCAGGAAAGGACAATGAATTAATTCTTTTCACTTTGGAACAGTTAAATGGATCTGATATGTTATTGAATTATAATGTTATTGATATTCAATTGAATAAAGTGTTGTTCAAGAAAAAAATTCAAAGTAGTCCACGTTTTTTGGAAAAAATGCAGATTATTAATCATTGTGACAGAAACAAAATTTGGCTTGTCGTCTCAGAAGGGCTAGGTGACGTTGACAATAGTTTAGGTACAGAAGGATATAGATATCTTAAATTTTATGCTTATGAAATTTCAACTGCAGGTGTGAATCCGAAACCAATTGAATCCATTGTGACAAATAATCCTTTTTATTATTTAGCATTTACTCAAATGAAAAGTAGTAATAATGGTAAGAAATTAGCCATTTATGATTACGAAGGTTTGTCGTTGTTTGATTTTGATAATTCTTCAGGTTCGGTTCAGTTTAATAGTCATATTAATGTACCCGATAAATTTAGTTATGGCATTGAGTTTTCACCTAATGATGAATTAGTATACTCAAATCAGTATCAAGTTAGATTAAATGATGGTGCTTATTTTCGTTATACTAACAGGACTCATTTGTCATCTTTGTCCATTGCACCTGATAAAAAAGTTTATCGGTATTCATTTCCTGATAGCATAACTTTAAATTCTGGGTTCAATATAAGCAATTCATGGGGCGTACATATTGCAAGAATCAACAATCCTGATGTTTTCGGAGTAGGATGTAATTATGATTCTTCTTTTGTTGATTTTGTTGATTCTAATTGTTTCATTTTTAGTTTCCCCAATTTAGCGAAAAATTATATTGTGCCTATAACTAGTGTTTTCGAATATGGTAACTTATGCAAAGGACTCTCTTCTCAATTTTATTTAAATCCTAATATTGTTAAAGATTCTGTTCTATGGGAAATAAATGGAGAAATATTTTCAGGGATAGATACTGTTCAATATGTGTTTCCAGAGGCAGGTAAATTTGAAGTTTCTTGTACAGTATTCAATGGTTTGGAAGTTATTCTTAACACTGAATGTGTTGAGGTTTGTGGAGGAGGGTTAAATCTACCTGCTAATATTGATTTATGTCAAGAAAGCGATATACTTCTTAATGCATATGGAGGATGTTTTTCTAATTACAGTTGGAATACTGGTGACACCTTAAATAGTATAACAGTAAATCAACCAGGTTTATTTACAGTGGAGGCTAAAAATGAATGTGGTATTTTCATTGATTCTGTTATTATTTTCAAGGAAGATTGCCAAAATTTAGTAGAAATACCCAACGTATTTACTCCGAATTCAGACAGCTCAAACGATGACTTTAATATTAACGTTAAAGAAGTAAAAAGTTTTGAGATGAGAATTTTTAATCGTTGGGGTGAAGTTGTATGTAAAGTATCATGGTTATCTTCACTTCAAAATATATCAAAATGGAATAATGTACTGATTTGGGATGGTAATTTCAATAATATTAGGGCAACAGAAGGAGTTTATTTTTACAAATTAGATTTGATTTCTGAAAGCGGTAATTCAGCAACCAAAACTGGCTACATTCATCTTTTTCATTAAGAATTTCAATATTTAAATTCTTAACATCCTTAAATAAGCACTTTTTTACCGCCAACTCAACAAATTGTATTGCCCCAATTGTTTTTGTCCGTATTGCAATTGAGTTTCGCGCAATAATTTCTC
>RFNX01000176.1 GCA_009926905.1 Flavobacteriales bacterium | reverse complement strand
ATTGCAAGTATATTTCAATGTAATTGCCAACTTCAGGCGCGTAAAATTGCTTCGTGTCTAAATAAGCTTTTAACTTCGATTCTTTTTGTGAAAAAGAAGTAAAACTGAGAAGGGCTAAAAATAAAATCAGAAAATGTCTCATGCTAGATTTTAGTTAAAGTTAAAAATTATAGCCTATTCCTCAATATTTAAGCGAATTTTTTGTGCTAATTGACGATTATAAGTCTCTAATAAATACTTGAAATAATTGTCAGTGCTTTTAGAAATGCACTTCGTATAATGCTTGATGCGATGTTCGATGTGTTCTTGTAAACTATCTTGCAATGCCAAACCGTGATCGAGATTTTTTGCAGATTTTTCTATCGCTTCAAAGTGATTAACCAATGACAAATCAATTGCTTTTTTGCCTTTTTCACTGCGTTCAATCAAATCGTAGTACACTTGTTTGATGTTGAATTTCTCCAAATATTCGGTATCAATCAGTTTTTCAAAGCCTTTTGGAAATTCAAATTCAATTTCAAATTCCATGTCTTCCAACTCAGAAACGCGCGATTCCAAGAAACGATCTGGGAAACGAAACGCATCTTGCCAATTAATGTAATCTTGCCAATAACCGAAACGACGCACGTTATTTCCAAGGTCGATGATATTGAAATTGTCTTTATTCGGCAATTTTCTAGAACCACGACCAATCATTTGGTGATACAAAGTCAAAGAACGCGTTGCGCGATTGATGATAATCGTTTGAACCGTTGGCTCATCGAAACCTGTAGTTAAAATTCCAACCGAAGTCAAAATGGCATTGGGCGTTTCTCGAAACCAAGAAAGTACGTCTTTTCTATCTTTATCACTGAATGTTGAATCCAAGTGACGAATGTTGTGTTTGAGTTTTTTAAACGATTCTTCCACACGACGAGAAGTTTCAATACCTGCATTGAAAATCAATGTTTTATGTCCTAAAGCAATTTCTTCGTAAGCAAAAATTAATTTCTCTTGCATGAAGTAATTTGAGTACAAAACATCTGAACTTCCGACTGTAAAATCGCCATTTGTTCCGATTTTCAAACCGTGCAAATTGACATCATACGAATACGTTTCTGCATTTGCCAAATAACCGCTTTCAATCAAGTTGGAAATCGATTCACCAACTAATAGTTTGTTGTAATTATCCTTAAGCGGCAATGCTTTGTTACTACTCAATGGCGTAGCAGTTACCCCAAGAATATTACTCGTTTCGTAAAATTGGAAAATCTTTCTAAAGCTGTTGTAATGCGCCTCATCTACAATTACCAAACCAACGTTTTCAATAAAATTATCGTTTTCGTTCAAGCGATTGTTAAGCGTTTCCACCATAGCGATGAAACAGTGATAATCTTCTTGATCGTTTAGATTTTTAACTTCAGAATTGATGACTTTATTGCGAACACCTATGGCACTCAATTGCTTAGAAGTTTGAACTGATAACTCAATACGATGTGTTAAAATCAATACTTTTTTGCCCCATTCTTGGATGTATCTTTTCGTAATATCTGAGAAAATTACCGTTTTACCACCTCCAGTTGGAAGCTGATAAAGAAGATTGAAATTCGCTCCATTTTTGCGGAGTTCTTCCAAAACATTAGTTACGGTATTTTCTTGAAAAGGGTAAAGCTTTTTAGCTTCGTATAAATCAATATCAATCATTGTCGTGTGCGAATTTGCAAAGATACGCCTTTATTTGGATTGAATAAGGAATTTAAAAAATCATTCTGAATTTTAAAAGCAAAAAGCCAATCAGAATTGCTTCTAATTGGCTCTTCGATTGTTGATTGATGCTTATTAAGCTTCTTTTATTGCAATGACGCAATCGTCTTGTTCGACCATTGAATTTTCATGCAAAAGTACTTTATTTACTGTTCCTGTCAAAGGTGAATTGATGGTGGATTCCATTTTCATGGCTTCAATTACGAACAAAGGTTGACCTTTTACAACGTTATCGCCTGTATCTACCATTATTTTTACCAATTTCCCTTGCAATGGAGCGCCAACATCACCATCACCACTGATTTTCGTATGTGCCACTTTTGAAGATTTAATCGAGTTGTCTTTTACAAGGATGTTTCTTGTTTGGCCATTGATTTGGAAGAAAATCTCTCTAAATCCTTCATCATTGGGTTCGCCCATGTAACGGAAACGAATCAATAAATTTTTACCGTCTTCTAAGTTCACTAAGATTTCTTCGTTTGGTTTCATTGGGAAATAGAAACTCGGAGTTGGTAATTTTTCGACAAAACCAAAGTGCTTTCTGAATTTATAGAAATCGTCAAATACTTTCGGGAACATGATATAAGAAAGGAAATCTTCTTCTGTCAAAGTAGCATCGTATTTTTCTTTCAAATCTTCGTATCCTTTGTCCCAATCCAAAGCCGGAATGTTCGCATTTGGTTTGTCAGTATAAGGTTTGATGTCTTTTAAAATCAACTTTTGAAGTTCCTTTGGAAATCCACCATAAGGTTGTCCTAAATCTCCTTTGAACAATTGTTTTACAGAATCAGGGAAAGCTAAATCTTCGCCTTTCGCAAAAACGTCAGCAGCAGTTAAATTATTGGTTGTCATAAACATCGCCATGTCGCCTACCACTTTTGAAGAAGGCGTTACTTTTACGATGTCACCAAACATTTCATTGACAACAACATAGTTTTCTTTGATGGTTTCAAACTTGTTTTCCAATCCCAAACCACGTGCTTGTGGCAAAAGATTAGAATATTGTCCACCAGGAATTTCATGGTCATAAACTTCTGCAGTTCCAGCTTTTAACTCACTTTCAAAAGGATAGTAATACTCGCGAACCACTTCAAAATAATTCGAATACTCGTTCAATGCTTTTAAGTTCATTGGATTTTCGCGCTCATGACCTTGGAATGCTGCCACTAATGAATTGAAATTTGGTTGTGAAGTCAAACCACTCATTGACGCTAAAGCCACATCAACTACATCTACTCCAGCTTCAATTGCTTTCATGTAAGTACTTGATTGAATGGAAGATGTATCGTGTGTGTGAAGATGAATCGGAATGTTAATTTTCTTCTTTAATTCTGTTACTAAAATCTCAGCTGCATAAGGTTTCAACAATCCAGCCATGTCTTTGATTGCCAACATGTGAGCACCCGCATCTTCTAATCTGCAAGCCAAATCTAAATAATACTCTAAATTAAACTTCGGACGATTTGGATTCATGATATCGCCTGTGTAACAAATACAAGCTTCAGCCAATGAATTCGTGTTATTTCTAACCGCTGATATACTGTTCGTCATTCCTTCCAACCAATTCAATGAATCGAAAATACGGAAAACGTCAATACCATTCAATGCACTTTTCTCAATGAATTTGTCTAACACATTGTCTGGATAAGCAGCGTAGCCAACAGCATTGCTACCTCTAAACAACATTTGTAACAAGATATTAGGTGCAGCTTCGCGAATCATTCTCAATCTGTCCCAAGGATCTTCGTGCAAAAAACGCATGGTTACATCAAACGTAGCACCGCCCCAAACTTCTAAGGAAAACAATTCAGGGAAATTGCGTGCCATTCCTTCAACAACTTTCTGAATATCGTAGTTTCTTAAACGTGTTGCAAAAAGTGATTGATGCGCGTCGCGTAAAGTAGTGTCTGAATAAAAGATTTTCTTTTCATTCTTGATAAATTCTGTAAACTTTTCACGTCCCATTTCATTCAATAAATCCTTTGTTCCTTTCGGAAAAGGTTGCGTTTTATCAAAAGTTGGAATGTGTGGTTTTCTAAAAATTTTATCTTCGTCATACGTTTTAACGTCTGGATGACCGTTCACTTTTAATTCCGCTAAATACTTCAATAATTTTGTTCCACGGTCTTTATCGTGTCCGTATTCTGGAATCAATAAATGCTGATTTTCTTGAATGAATCCAACGGTTGCTTGTCCTGTTTGGAAGGTTTCATTCGACATTACATTGATTAAGAATGGAATATTGGTTTTCACACCACGAATTCTAAATTCTCTCAAAGTACGTTTCAATCGTTCAGAAGCGCCTTTTAAAGTACGTCCACTTGCAGAAACTTTCACCAACATCGAATCGAAGAAAGGAGAAATTTTCACACCTGAATAACTGCTTCCTTCATCCAAACGAATACCGTAACCTCCTGCATTTCTGTAGGCTACAATCGTTCCATAATCAGGTTTGAAGTCATTTTCAGGATCTTCAGTGGTAATACGACATTGAATCGCCCAACCGTTGCATTTAACTTCCGATTG
>RFNX01000277.1 GCA_009926905.1 Flavobacteriales bacterium | reverse complement strand
GATATATAATGTGGGTTTATCTTTTAGTTAAAATGACGCTCTTTGTAAAAAAGATTCCTCACTACACTCGAAATGACCGTTGAAAGGGTAATTATGCGAAAATGCAATGCATTTTCGTCAACTTGATAATAACCAAGTCATTCCGACCATCGGGAGGAATCTCCTTGTAAAATTATTTGTTTACTTAAATCTTAGTGAATTATTTTCAATTCACAAAATACTCGTTTACAACACCATATTAATAATCTTCCCTGGAACGATGATGTATTTCTTAGGCGTTTTACCTTCCAACCATTTGATTGTGTCTGGGTGCGCCATCACTTGTTCTTGAATTTGTTCGATGCTTAAATCCAAGGATAAATTCAAAACAAAACGCATTTTCCCATTGAAAGAAACGGGGTAATTGTAAGCCGATTCCACTAGATGAGCTTCGTTAAATTCTGGATAAGTTGCATCAATTAATGTTCCGTCCTCAAAACCTAATTTCGACCAAATTTCTTCAGTTACGTGAGGTGCGTAAGGCGCCATCAAAATTGTCAATTGCTCCAAAATGTGACGATTGTTGCATTTTTGGTCGGTCAATTCGTTCACACAAATCATAAAGCTGGAAACACCCGTATTAAATGAAAAACGGTCTAAATCATCGCGCAATTTCTTGATGGTTTTGTGCAAGGTTTTCAAAGCGTCTTTGCTTGGTTCTGCGTCGCTCACTTCAAAATTTCCATTCAAGTGGAACAAGCGCCAATATTTTTTCAAGAAACCGTGAACGCCTGTAATTCCTTTTGTATCCCAAGGTTTACTTTGTTCCAATGGCCCCAAAAACATCTCGTACATGCGCAAAGTATCTGCTCCGAATTTTTCTACTAATTCATCCGGCGTTTGAACGTTGTATTTGGATTTAGACATTTTTTCGACTTCACTTCCGCAGATGTAATCGCCATTATCTTCACAGATGAATTCAGTGTTGGCATACTCTTGACGTGATTTTTTAAATGCTTCAATATCTAATTTATCGTTGTCAACTATTGAAATATCAACGTGAATTGGTGTTGTTTCGTAATTTGATTTTAATCCGTTGGAAACTAATTTATTTTCACCTTGAACGCGATAAACAAAACTACTTCTCCCCAAAATCATCCCTTGATTGATCATTTTTTGGAACGGTTCTTCAAACGGAATGTAGCCTTGGTCGAATAAGAATTTTGTCCAAAAACGAGCATACAACAAATGTCCTGTTGCGTGCTCCGAACCACCGATGTATAAATCCACGTTTTTCCAATAATCCACTTTTTCTTTGCTTACGAATTCGTTTTCGTTTTTCGGATCCATATAGCGCAAGAAATACCACGAACTTCCCGCCCATCCTGGCATCGTATTGAATTCCATTCGGTCGCCTTCGGCATAATTCCAAGCCGATTTTTCAGCACGCGCTAAAGGTGGTTCGCCGTCTTCTGTTGGTAAATATTTGTCCACTTCTGGCAATTCAATCGGCAAATGTTGGTCGTCCACCAAGTACGGCAATTCATCTTTGTAATACACTGGAAACGGCTCGCCCCAATAACGCTGACGGGAGAAAACAGCATCGCGCAAACGGTAATTTGTTTTTCCTTTTCCTAATCCTTTTGACTCGATGGTTTCAATCGCTTTTTTCATTGCCGTTTTGCAATCCAAGCCATTCAAGAATTCAGAATTGGCAATAATCGCATCTTTCTCAGCATAGGCTGCTTCGGAAATATCGG
This sequence comes from Flavobacteriales bacterium, assembly GCA_009926905.1. GTDB lineage: Bacteria > Bacteroidota > Bacteroidia > Flavobacteriales_D > Crocinitomicaceae > UBA952. The sequence goes on along the minus strand of RFNX01000277.1, from coordinate 1,166 downwards.
TGTCAGCGAAAATATTTTTTATCGGTAAATTGAAATGTTTGGCAAAATCCCAATCACGTTGGTCGCCACAAGGAACCGCCATCACAGCTCCCGTTCCGTAAGACGCCAAAACATAATCGCCAATCCAAATCGGAATTTGCTCGCCTGTAAACGGATGAACGGCATAAGCTCCTGTGAACGCTCCTGAAATATTTTTAACATCAGATTGTCTGTCGCGCTCTGATTTCAAAGACGCTGCTTTAATATATGCTTCGACATCTGAACATTGCGCATCGGTTGTAATCGCTTGAACCAAATCCAATTCTGGCGCCAAAACCATAAACGAAACTCCGAAAATGGTGTCCGGGCGGGTGGTGAAGACTTCTATTTCGAGTGAAGAGTTGAAAGTTGAGAGTTGAGAGTGATTTGTCTCTCCCTTTGAGGGGAGATTAAGAGGGGTGACAAAATCCTCCCCCTCAGTCCCCCTCCAAAGGGGGAAGCGAACCGAGCACCCTTGCGACTTCCCGATCCAATTTCGTTGTTGCTCTTTGATGGAATCCGTCCAGTCAACTGTTTCAAGACCTTGCAATAAACGTTCTGCGTAGGCTTTGATTCGCATCGACCATTGGCGCATTAATTTTTGTACGACTGGATGTCCGCCACGTTCAGAAACACCGTTTACAACCTCATCGTTTGCCAAAACAGTTCCCAATGCAGGACACCAATTTACCCAGCTGTCTGCCAAGTAAGCCATTCGGTATTCTTGTAAAATCGTTTCTTTTTCTTTGGTTGAAAAAGCGTTCCATTCTTCAGTAGTGAAAATCGTTTCGCAGTCGGAACAAGCATTTACGTTGGCATTTCCCTCTGTTTCAAATGTTGTTACCAATTTCGAAATTCGTTCTGCTTTATTCGTTGTGTTATCGTAGTAACAATCAAATAATTGCTTGAAAATCCACTGTGTCCATTTGTAATATTCTGGAGAAGAAGTGCGTACCTCACGCGACCAATCGTAACAAAAACCGATTCTGTCAAGTTGCGTACGGTAACGAGCAATATTTTCTTCAGTTGTGATTGCAGGATGTTGCCCTGTTTGAATCGCGTATTGTTCCGCAGGCAAACCAAATGAATCGTAGCCCATAGGATGCAATACATTGAAACCTTGCAAACGTTTGTAGCGGGAATAAATA
>RFNX01000042.1 GCA_009926905.1 Flavobacteriales bacterium | reverse complement strand
TTTGGCAATTTTTCAAATCTGCGAACAATGTCATAGCCAAGAAAGCCAACTACCCCACCAGTAAGCGGAGGCAATTCGTCAACACTAATTCCGGAATTAACTTCAGGTGTATGCAACTTACTTAGCAAATCGCGCAACACTGAAAGTGGATCAGTATCAGCAATGATTCCCTCTGGTACTCGCCCAGACCAATGGGCTACTCCGGCAACTTCACTTAGCATCGCCGAGGTGTTGACTCCGACGAATGAGTAGCGCGACCAAGTTAAATCATGTTCGGCGGATTCGAGTAAAAAAGTTCCCGGACGCTCTTGGGCTAGTGCCTGGTAAAGCTCGATCGCGCTTAATTCGCTTTTGTGTACTTTTCGAATTACCGGGATTACGCGACGGTCTGACGCCAAAGTGCGAAACTGTTCAAGAGTTACAGAGGTTGCAGTCATGATGGCTCAATGCGATGTTGATCAAAGCAAGTGCGATCGCCAGTGTGGCACGCGGCGCCGTTTTGATTGACCGTTAAAAGGATGGTGTCGGCATCGCAATCATAAGCAATCGCGACAACCTCTTGAGTGTTACCCGAAGTTTGTCCCTTGACCCATAATTCATTTCTGCTGCGACTCCAGTAAGTGGCAGCACTCGTTTCGATCGTAAGAGTTACGGCTTCAATGTTCATCCAGGCAAGCATCAATACTTCTTTGGAGTTCGCCTCTTGAACAACAACAGGAATCAACCCGGCACTGTTGAAGTTCAGTGCTGAAGTGAAATTCGCTGCTGTTTCGGACATGTATCTAGTCTGCCGTATCTGGTCGGGTTTGCTGAAACCGCGCATAAATGGGCGCTTAGTAATACGCTGAAATAATGAACACTCAACAAAATTGGGCTCGAATTGAGCGCGAAAGTTTTGCAGACACTTTAGTTTCCGTTGGCCCCGATGCTCCTACCTTGTGTTCTGGCTGGAATGCCCGTGACTTGGCTGCACATGTTGTTTTGCGTGAGCGCAGGCCTGATGCGGCAGTGGGAATCATGGTTCCTTTCCTAAGCAACTACACCGAATCAGTTCGAAAGAACTTACTCAGTAATGATTGGTCCGAGTTAGTTAACCGAGTAAAACTTGGCCCACCAAATTGGAATCCAATGGGCTGGTCATCTCTAGACAATGTGGTAAATCTGTTTGAATTTTTTGTGCACCATGAGGATGTATTGAGAGCAGCGCCAAATTGGCAGCCGAGAAATCTGAGCGTTGAGCTCTGCGAGGCACTGATGGATCGACTT
>RFNX01000043.1 GCA_009926905.1 Flavobacteriales bacterium | reverse complement strand
ACATAGTCTTCATCATTCACTTCGATGAACTCGACAATGTGCTTAATTAGTGGTAACCTCATGTAAAACTTCTTGAATCGTTTCTATTTTATTTCCTTGAGCTTCCTTCACTAAAGCTCCATTTACGAATCCTGCAAAAGTTGGCAAGTTGCTCACGTTAGCAAATTTTCTAGAATTTGGGAATTTTTCCGAATCTACGTAATAGAATGCAACTCCTTCATTTTCCTCCGCTAATTTCTTGAACTTTGGTTTTGTTATTTTGCAGTTTCCGCACCAAGATGCTCCATATTGAACCATAACTTTTTGGTTCGAAGCTAACAATTGGTCCAAGTGATCTTCTGTGATTTCTGAAAACATATTTTTTTTATTTAGTGTTTGCTTAAATACTCTGCAGTTCCAGTTCTAGTTGCTTTCATTGCATCTTTTCCTTCTTCCCAGTTTGCTGGACAAACTTCTCCGTGTGTTTGAACGTGTGTGAATGCATCGATTAAACGAATGAATTCATGAACGTTACGTCCTACAGGGAAGTGATTTACAGACTCGTGGTAAACCATTCCGTTTTCGTCTAATAAATATGTTGCTCTGTAAGGAACGTTGTCGCCGTTTGAACCTTCTTCATCGTACATGTCGTAATCTAAAATTCCTAATTCATACGCTAATACTCTTGTTGAATCAGCAATTAATGGGAATTTAACTCCCTCAATTCCACCGTTGTCTTTTGCTGTACTTAACCAAGCAAAATGAACTTCAGCAGTGTCGCAAGAAGCACCGATAACGATTGTGTTTCTTTTTTCGAATTCAGCTGCTGCTTCTTGGAATGCGTGAATTTCAGTTGGACAAACGAATGTGAAATCTTTTGGATACCAGAAAAGAACTACTTTTTTCTTGTTTTCAACTGCTTGTTTAAGCACGTTCAATTGAAAAGCATCACCCATTTCATCGATTGCTTTTACTGTAATGTCTGGAAATTGTTTTCCTACTAAAGTTGCCATATTTTTTGTTTTTTATTGGTTACTAATTATTACAAACTTAACTATTTTGCTCTTTCTAAATGTTGTTTTATTGTTATTATAAAGCTTTATTTTGCACTTATTATGAGTTTGTCACTATTGGTTCAACCAAGCTCTGAACATCCAATTCGTTTTCTCTTTTTCACGAATCAAATCACTTAAAAATGCACTTGTCCCTTCGTCTTCAAACTTTCCTGCTTCTTTAAACAATACACGTTCAACAACCAAAAGTTCCTTTTGTGCACTCAAAATGTACTTCATACCGTCTGTTCCGTCTGTTATCAAAGAATTTTCAGAAATTACACTGTTAGTGATGTAATCTTTGTAAGTAAACATAGGTTTTCCTCCAATCATTAAAATCCGTTCTGCTAAATCGTCGATAATCACTTGAACGCGTGTGTACAATTCTTCGTATTTTAAATGCAACTCAAAGAATTTTTCTCCTTGAATATTCCAATGAAGTGCCCGAAGATTTTGATAATGAATCTGATACGAAGAAAGTAACTGATTCAAGTAGGCGATATAAGATGCGGTTGTTTTCATTTTGTAGATTTTATGACACAAAGATAGAGCGATAATCTTATAACGATAATCAATATAGTTTATATATTTATCGAAATAATTTATAAAAAATGATTTCACTTCAACAAATGCAATACATCGTGATTCTCAGCGAAGAATTACAGTTTCAAAAAGCCAGTGATCGTTGTTTTGTAACACAGCCGACGCTTTCCATGCAGCTAAAAAAAGCAGAAGAACAGTTGGGTTACTCACTATTTGACCGAAGTACAAGTCCACTTTCATTGACCGATTTTGGAAAACAATTACTTCCGATTTTACGTGAAATTTTAAGTGAAAATGACAAAATAAAATTACTGAAAGACCGTCAGAACAACATTTTTGTAGAAGAAATAAAGATTGGAATCATTCCGACTGTTGCGCATTACTTGGTTCCAACGATGTTTGAAAAATGGAAAAAGAATACCGGTGCTTTGAAATTGAGCATTGAAGAAATGAAAACAACTGAATTATTAGTAGCGATTGAAAACAAAGAAATTGATGTGGCGATTTTAGCGGGACCGCATTACGATCCGAAGTTGAGAACGACTCTATTATTCAGCGAAGAAATTTTGATTTATTGTCCCGAAATTGAAACAGATGCTATTTCCTTGGAAGAATTACAGAGTTTGCATCCGTGGTTGTTGAGTAAAGGAAATTGCTTGCGCACGCAAATGATTCATTTTTGTAAATTGGAAGAAAACCTCACCGACGAATGGAATT
>RFNX01000044.1 GCA_009926905.1 Flavobacteriales bacterium | reverse complement strand
ACAATGGTCAAACGTACTGGCTCAGTTTTTCACCTGGAAATTTTGGTGAGAATAAATTCCCAAAATGGTTATGTTTCAGTTTTGGCTACAGTGCCGACCAGAAAATTGTGGGTGGCGATGAAGTTTACTTAAATTATCATTCAAGAAGGGAATTTTTGTTTTCGATGGATATTGATTTCTCAAGAATTCCTGTTAAAAATGCATTTCTAAAAACTGTTTTGAGTCAAATAAATTACTTAAAAATTCCTTTTCCAGCTTTGATTTTGCAAGGAAATCAATTTGGCGTTAAACCTTTTTATTTCTAAAATGAATAGTCGATTACTCATATTTTTTCTTGGGTTTTGTCATTTTTTCATTTCACAAGAAATAAAAAGTGATCGTTATTCATTTACAGTTTATTCCAAAGAAAATGGCTTGGTTGACAATAACATCAACGATCTAAAAATGGACAAAGATGGTTATTTGTGGCTTGCAACAGACAATGGTATTTCTCGTTTTGATGGCGCTAATTTTATAAATTTGAACAATACTAATTCCAAGTTATTCTTTAAAAACGGAGTCGTTAATTCAATTCATATATGTAAAAATTCACTCATACTTTCTTCAAAAAACGCAGGTCTTTTAATTTTAGATAGAAAAACATTGAAACTGAAAAAACTCATTTCCACTGGAGTTGTTTCGATTGCAATTTCTGGTGATACGCTTGCTTATGTCACAAACGAAGGACTTTTAACTGTTCGCACTTTGAAAAAAGTGCTGAGAAAACGAAAAATAACTAATAGTGGCAATTATTCCATAGCATTTTGGGAAGATGCAGTTTTTGTGTCGATTGAAAGAAAAGGATTGTTTAAATACAGTCGAAATAATTTAAAAACACTTGGAAAAAATATAAATGCTCAAAATTTTGAATTTGGCTCACTTGTAAAATCAAAAAAAAATGGCTTAATCGTTGAAACAGATTATTATGCTTACACCGTTCATGAAAATTGTGAATTAAGCTTGACAAAAGGCTTAGAAAAATATGACTATATCTCCTATTACACTGAAAATAAAGCGGGTAAACCTGTAATTGTTTATCGCAACAAAAGCCCGATGATTCCTTACAAGAATAAATTAACTTCTGTCTATATTAATAGCGACGATGTTGAATACGAATTGCGAAAAATATTGCCAGTCAATAATTCAATCTATTTTATTTCAACAAATCAAGGATTGATAAAACAATGCTTAAAGAAAAATATAAGTGAACAAGTTTCGAACTCAAAAATCGAAGTTCCAAATATTATTCAAGTTCGAAGAAAAATTATCGAAGGAAAAAACAATAAACTTTACTTTCTAGGATTTCCTGGTATTGTTGAAATTGATAAAAAAACAAAAAAGTCAAAAAAGTACCTCTCTGAAAGTCTTTCGATTTATGATGGTGTTTGGGCAAATAGTAAGATTTATTTTATTGTTGAAAATTTAGGTGTAATGACTTTTTCACCAAACAATTATTCACTCAAACATCTTGAAGATTCCATTATTCAAAAAGATGACAACTATTATTCTATTGCGTCAGACGAACAAAATCGTATTTTTCTTGGAGGAAACCACGAAATAGTAATTCATGATTTTAAAGAAAAAAAATCCGAGAGTATCCTTTTACCTAACCAAGAAAAAGTTAAGTCTTTACTTTTTGATTCAAAAACAAAAAAATTGCTCGTTGGCACAACAAATGGCGTTACATTTATAATTCCGATGCAGGAAAATTAAAATTCAAGTCAAAGATCAAACTGTACAATAAAAATGTACGATCCTTACTTATTACAAAAGACAGAAAAGATCTTTTATCGGAACGGAAAACGGGTTGTTTAGTTATAATTATGCAGAGAAAAAAATTACTAAAGAATATACCCTTCAAAATGGTTCACTTGAAAACAATAAAATTTGTTCCATTTTAGAAGATAATTTCGGAAAAATCTGGTTTTCAACTTTTTCTGATATTTCAGTTTATAACCCTGAAACAAAAGTTATTTATTCTCTGAACAAAAAAAACGGGGTTTTGAATGGCGAATACAATTATAAATCAGCAATAAAACTTCAAAATGGAAGCATGATTTTTGG
>RFNX01000045.1 GCA_009926905.1 Flavobacteriales bacterium | reverse complement strand
TGCAAAAGCCATAAATAAGCAAGGATTTTAACGAATTTATTTTGCGATAAAAAGTTCAATTCTCCACGGAAGTAAAATAAAACGATGGCGATTGAAATGATAATGGAAAAAATCAAAGTTCCCACACCTTGATGCAGGAACTGAGCAAACGTATAGTTTTCAGGTAAAGTTTGGTCGATAAAAATAAAATTCAAGTCGCCGAGATTTAGAATGAGAATCACAAGATTGAGCATCACAAACAACAATTTAGCTGAGAAATTTTCATCAACAACTGAAATGATTTTTCCAAAAAGATGGTATTCACTTTTTTGGTTTCGATCCACTTTCATTGTTTCTGGTTCGTCGAAATTCTTGACTTCAGTGACATACTTTGCGTGAAAAAATCCGTAAATCGCCCACATTCCTACCATTGTAAAGAAAATCCAAGAAAAGGAAATCCAATCGAAATTGATTTTGTTTGTTATTTCCTCAAAAATGGGATTCGAAGCGCGATACAAGCCAATGAATACCAAGGAAATTAGAATCGGAATGGCGATGAGAAGCAAGCGTTTTTGGCTGGGTAAATTCCTGGAATTATTGTGATAACGCTCTCGCATAGAACGCATATCATCGCCACAGGAAACAATCACTGAATAAAATCCGTGGAAGTAGGCAATCAAAATGCTACCATTCCGACTCACACTCATTCCTGCTAAAATCAAGAGCGAAAATATTACAGCAAGTATCGACAATAAGTTTCCATAATACGCCAAGCCGCAAGAAGCCATTAAACTAAAGCCAGCAACTGCCAACCAGTTTCTGTTTTTGAGCAATTCTTTGTCTTTTATAATAGAAGTAATTAGCAGAATAAGAGTGAACAAACTCAGGTTTAGACCAATCATTTCATTGTAAAAGAAATAGCTGTAAACTCCTGTCACAACTAAGATAATCCAATCGTTTTTTTTCATGTGTTAAGTTTTAATTTATATAATCAGGGTTAAATTCTTTTTTTAAATCGATTGTGTTTTTTAAAATCATTGAATTGAAATCTATTCCATGAAAACTTTTTCCTTTCTTTCCCTTTTTGAAATTTATGTAAAAAGAAGACCAATAATCTGGCATTAAAAACAAGCAGAACGTCACGGTTATTAGCACGGGGAAAGAATAATGTCTGTTTCCTAGAAAATAGAATTGCATACATGCTTCTCCTTTTTCATCCATTTCAAATTCTAAGATTAGATGTTTACAGTCGTGTCGTTCATAATTCGGTAATAAGTGAAATCCATTTTTTGTAAGTTTTTCAGCTAAGTCCCTTCCTAAAGTTCCGCTCTCTAATTCTAATAATTCTGACATTGAAAATCGAAATGGTTTTTTTTTACGAAATGGAAGAACCATCGGTAAGGCTACATGATGGGTCATTAATTGTAAAAGTTTAGATCTTAGTTTTTTCATAATTTATATTTTAAAAGTACTTTGTATTTCAAAGTTAAAAGGTAAATTTTTTTAGTTCGTTTTTTTGATCAAAGATTCTAGTGCGCTCAAATGTTCCATAAAAGCACTTTTTCCAAGGACAGTTGCTGCATACGTTGTATTTGGTTTTTTACCGATAAACTGTTTGTTAACCAGCACATATTCAAGTTTTTCCAAAGCTGAAATATGGCTTGCTAAGTTCCCGTCAGTGATGTCGAGCATTTCTTTTAGAGTTGCAAAATCCACCGAATCATTTACCATTAAAATGGACATAATTCCAAGTCGGATCCTACTCTCGAAGGCTTTATTTATATGTTCGATGTAGTTCTTCATTTCTCGTAATTAAAATACATTAATGTTCCGTAAATGATATGTAAGACACCGAATCCAAGAGCCCAAAACAATAAGCCGTAGCCGATATAAATGGAAGAAATCAACCCAAGCACTATTTCACAAACGCCAAGGTAACGAATGTCGTTTAAGGTATATTTTCCAGCATTGATTAAAGCCAGGCCATAAAAAATCAAAGTTACAGGGGCGATTAAACCAATCATTTTATGGTAATACAAAATCAAACAAAAAGCGCCTCCAGTTACAAGTGGAATAAACAAATTGGCTAATAATCTTTTTGAGGTCGAATTCCAAACCGCTTGCTTGTTTTT
>RFNX01000046.1 GCA_009926905.1 Flavobacteriales bacterium | reverse complement strand
TCAAGGTTCAATGGGTTTAAACGCCTTTCGAGCTGCACTTTTTTTTGAGGCACCCTCTTCCTTAGCTTTTCAGTTTTTAGGTGGACTATCTGCTCCGCTATTGAATCGAAGGGAACTAAAAGCTAATTTGTTTGAAAATCAATCTAAAAAGAGAGAACAATTTATTGTTTTAGAAAAAACCATAGTGAATGCATTTACAGAAGTTTATCAATTAATTCGATTCCACTCTATTTTAGAATCGCAAGCTAAACTCAAAGAAGAACAAGTTCAGATTTTAAACCAATCAATTGAAACCTCTAACTCGCTTTTTACTTCTGGAAGGGCAAATTATTTAGAAATTATAAATGCACAACACAGTTACTTAAAAGCAAAGATGGAACTACTTGATTTATATCAGCAACAACAAGAACTTAACATCCATTTGTATCGTTCACTTGGTGGTGGTTTGTGATTATTTCTGAAAATTTCACAGACCTTATTATACCAATTAACAAGAACATTGTCTCCTCCGCGGCGGATATAAAATATTATTTGGTATAAGTACAAGAAAAAATTGAGCTGTTGACGAAAATTGATTTAGTACAAACATTGTAGATAAAGCTTTTTATTCTACTGTTATTTTGTTTTTACTATCAATATTCACGCGTTTATCAAAGTGAAATGCAACGTATTTTGTTTCATCCATTTTACCGTTTAACTGAACAGTTGCACGCCCCATTTCTAGAGAATTATCATCATAAACTTTAGCTGTCAATTTTCCTTTGTAATCTTTATTAAAAATCACATAAACTTCTAGTAAATTGTCTTTTCCAATTGAATCATTGGAAATAGTAGATTTGCCAAACTCAACTCCTTTTTCTTTCAATCCTTTTGGCAGCGATATTTTTACATCGAAGGCTTTTTGAACTCCGTCTGCTGCTCCCTCAATAAACTCTCCTGTTGTTTGTCCAACCACATCTCCAGCCTTATTTATTTTTTGTTTTATTGAATCTGTTGAACATGACGAAATCAAAAGTGTCAAAAATGAAAGTGCAATTATTTTTTTCATAAATCTAAATTTATTTATTCATAGCAAAAAAGCTAACAACCCCAAAAATATTAATTATTTAAGACTTTAAAACAAAAAAAGCGACCAACAATTTGATCGCCTTACCTTTTTGCAAAACGTTTAGAATTATTCTACAATCAATCGTTTTGTAACTTTCGTTTCGTTGATTGTCAATTCTATTAAATACATTCCAGCTTTCAAATTAGAAGTATTCAAATTAATACTCCAAGTTCCATTTAAAGAACCATAATTTCTTGCTGCCATTACTTTTCCTGAAACATCTACCAATTGCATTTCAACAGTTGATTCATTTTTCAAATTCAAAGAAATAGTAGCATTGTCCGTCGCAGGATTTGGATAAACTTTCACTTCGTCATCAATTTGAGATGCATTCGCTTCAAATAAACCAGCGTTACTTCCTGTAATAAATCCGTTACCAACAGCTTGAGTGACTGTTGCAGTTCCTGCATTGTCAATTTTCCCAGCTGGATCAATTAATAATCCAACGATATGAATGTTAGTTTCGTCCCAAGTTGAAGGCAAATTGAAAGAGAAATTTAATGTGTGTGCATCTCCGGCATTTACTGTTGCAGGGAAACTATTTGCAAAACCATCAAAACTTGGAGCTATTGCTCTTGCAACGTGATCGTAAACCATTTGTGAAGCAGGTACTGGATTTGGTTTTGTTTCAAATCCACCCATTACTCCATTTCCACCACCAGCATAAGAATTCGATTGATTGTAACCTGAACCTGTACCTGTCACTCCATCTTCCGTTAAAACGCAAGCTAATTTATAATTGCTATTTGCTGCTGCAGTGAAATTAGCTGTAACTGAAACATTTAAAGTTCTGGACGTTGCGTCCCAGGTAGCACCGTTTACCAATGTAGCCTTTGGAGCTATTTGTAAACGCGTAAAGAAATCAGGCGTCATTCCAGAAGGGTCAACGTCTGTTCCACGGTCAACTAAAGCACTTGGATATCCTGCAATTAAATTTCCGAATGCTGCATCATAATCAGTTACTGTCATCGGATCTCCATTGTGAACGGCAATTCCCACCCAATATCCTTGATATTTTGCATTGAATTGATCCATGAAAACAGCACCACGTGGACACCATTGACACCAAGTTCCCGTTCCTTCTTCACTTACAACCAATTTTCCCGTAGCTGGTACAACTGGATTGATTGCTTTAACCAATGTGTCATCTGAAGAAATATCATCCGTTGATCCATTCACATTGTAAACAACCACAGTTGCATAGTTATTTCCTGCAGCTAAAACAACATTTGGCATTGTAACTGTGTAAATTCCAACACTTGCAAGATTTTGACCTG
>RFNX01000047.1 GCA_009926905.1 Flavobacteriales bacterium | reverse complement strand
CTCCTGTTCAAGCAGGATATTTAACACCTGAAACACCAGATGGAAATAGAGCTTATGTTACTTTTGGTTTAGGATACAACCTCGGAAAACATTTTTCAATCGACGCTTCTTTTTATTATACACAGATTAAAAGAGGAGATACCAATCAAGAAACAAATTTGAGTGGGACTTTTACTACAAAAGCAATTGCCGCTGGAATCGGATTCATTTATAAATGGTAATTATGAAAAGAAATATTTTGTGCTTTTTAACACTTTCGCTATTAATTGTTTTAGCAGCTTGCAAACCAAAATACGAACCAGAAACAGCATCGAAAGGTGAAATTGACCCTACACGTTTTGTTATGATCGGTGGAGGTCATGTTGCTGGTTATATGGACGATGGTTTAACGTATGAAGGTCAACAAAATTCATTGGCTAATATTATGGCTGAGCAATTCAAAATTGTTGGTGGAGGAGAATTCAACCAAGCCTTTGTTAATCAAGGTTCAATAGGAATAAGCATAGCAGGATTAGCGCCATTTAAATTGGATTATAAAACAGATTGTAAAGGTGTTTCGTCGCTTTCGCCTGTTAGGATTGCAACTTCTGGCGATGCAAGTATCTTAACAGAAACTTTGTATTCATCGGGAAATCCTTTCGGAAATTTTGGAATTCCAGGTTTAAAACTAGCTGAAGTTGGTGTAGCTGGTTTTGCAAATAATAATTCATTTTTTAAACGTTTGGCTTCAAGTACGTCAACAAGTGTATTGGTTGATGCAAAAAACGCAAATGCAACTTTTTTTTCCCTCTTTTTAGGACTTGAGGAGGTAGTAACTTACGCAAAATCAGGTGGCACAATTGCTTCTTTACCAACTACATCCGATTTCGAAACGCAATATACGGCTGTAGTTGCAAATATGACTGAAAATGGTGCAAAAGGTGTATTGGCAACGATTCCTGATGTAACAAAAATGCCTTATTTTACAACAATTCCTTGGAATGGAATGAAATTAGACGAATCAAATGTTGATTTATTGAATTCTGTTTATAATCCACTGGGGTATTTTTTTGAAATTGGTGACAATGGATTCATGATGGTTGATACTGCTGCAAATGATTTTGCTGTTCGTCCTATGGAAAGCGGAGAGTTGTTGTCATTAGCTGTTCCACTAGATTCTGTAAAATGCAACCAAATGGGTGTTTTGTTCCCAATACGCGACGAATTCATTTTAGATGCTGGCGAAATTTTAGTTTTGAGAGATAAAATTTCAGCTTATAATGTCATTATTAAATCAATTGCTGCGCAGTACAATTTAGCAGTTGTAGAAGCAGATAAATTTGTGAATAAACTGAGTGATGGTTTCATTTATAATGGTGTAACAATGAGCGCAAAATTTGTTTCTGGTGGAGCTTATTCGTTGGATGGCATTCATTTTAATCCGAAAGGAAATGCTTTGTTAGCTAATGAGTTTATAAAATCAATAAATAGTAAATACAAATCAACAATCCCACTTGTAAACGTAGGTAAGTTTAATGCAACTTTTTTTCCTTAATTTAATAACTAATAACATGAGAAACTTTACGCTTTTCTTTGCAATCTTTTCATTTGCAACACTTTTTGCTCAAACTCCTTGCGAAACAGGTCGTTATGCGACTGATGTCTTTCCAAATTTTACACTTACAAGTGATATCGTTTACGGACAAAATACTTCTTGGCAAGGTTCAGCCACCACTTTAAAATTGGATTTTTATGAACCAACAGGTGATACGGAAACGGCTCGTCCTTTGATTATTTGGGTACACGGAGGAAGCTTCATAGGCGGTTCAAAAACAGATCCAGACGTACAAGAATGGTCTGAACGTTTTGCAAAAAAAGGATTTGCTTGTGCATCAATCGATTATAGACTTGGATTCTTTCCTATCGATTCTGCAAATGCTGTTAAAGCAGTAGTG
>RFNX01000213.1 GCA_009926905.1 Flavobacteriales bacterium | reverse complement strand
AAACTAAGTTTGAAGGTAAATAACCCTCTCTATATGGATAGAGGGTATTACAATTCCCACTTGGACTGATTGTCTTTTTTCCACTTTTCTAATCCAGTAAACTTCTTTTTTTCGTCATAAAATTCATCTATCGCTTCAAGAACTTCCCAACGTTCTAATGCTACAACTTCTGCGTAGTCTATATCAGGAAACTTATCAGCAATCCAATTTCTCATTTCATTGATTTCTTCGAAATCAACATTGGCTACAATTCGTTTGTACTTTTCAATACGTAATTCTGGACCCTTTGGTTTATTCATGCGTAAACCACTTAATTGATTGGGTACATTTTTAAATGGATCTGGTTCTTGTTCTGGACCTCTATTGAAATCTATTTCGTTCAATTTAAAAGTATTGTTCTTTATAAGGTTAAACATTTTTGTCATAGTCAATATAAATATAATAGACAACTTGATATTAATAGGTTTTTATTATGATGATATATTTATATCAATATTGTTGCCGGTAATCCTAAGAGTGTTTTGAGTGGATTCCGTGAAATGACCTCACACTACGCAAACACTCCTATTTGGGGTGCTGTGAGCCTAGACATAGCTGATATGACCGTTCGTGTTGATTCCAATTTCAAAAAACTAACTGTTCCGGGTGGAGTATTAGGATCTATGCTTTTTAATGTCATCAAATCCAAGATACCAGCTAGCGTGTTTGGTGGCGCAATAATCAAACAAGCAAACGCTGACGGAACAATCACATTTGATTATCCCGATGTTGGCGAAGCAAACAAAGTTCTTGTTGGCAATAAAGAATACTTTGAGATTCTGAAAGGTATGATTCTTAATGATCCTAAGTTAGCATCATATAAAAGTATTCTTAATAAGTTATTATAAGTTGACAAATACTTATTATAACCATATAGCTGCAAGCACAACAAGCGTATCACTGAATTATGAATTATAAAGATTTTTATAAAAGTTTGTACAATAAACAACAAGCACATCAAGCGCTTGATGAAGAAAAGTTTAAAAGAAGAAAGAATTTGACGCATGTTGCAGATGTGCCAATGGTTTAAGTAATAACTTAGAGTTATGGGCCACTGCAATTGAATTGTTCTTTAATTTGCCATTTAAGTACAGAA
>RFNX01000527.1 GCA_009926905.1 Flavobacteriales bacterium | reverse complement strand
ACCTTATGTATGGAACGGATTAACTTTTAACGCAGCAGGTTCTCAGACGGCGACTTTAACAAGTATTGCTGGATGTGATAGTTTAGAGACTTTGAATTTATCAGTTACACCAACTGCTACGAGTACAACGAACCAAACGATTTGTCAAACGGCATTACCTTATTTATGGAACGGTTTAACGTTTAACGCAGCTAGTTCTCAGACTGCGACTTTGACAAGTTCAGCAGGTTGTGATAGTTTGGCGACTTTGAATTTAACAGTTACTCCAACTGCAACGAGTTCAACGAACCAAACAATTTGTCAAACAGCCTTACCTTATACTTGGAATGGTTTAACGTTTAACGCAGCTGGTTCTCAGACTGCGACTTTGACAAGTGTTGCAGGTTGTGATAGTTTAGCTACTTTGAATTTAACAGTTACTTCAACTGCTACGAGTGTAACGAATCAAACAGTTTGTCAATCGGCATTACCTTATGTATGGAACGGATTAACTTTTAATGCAGCAGGTTCTCAAACAGCTACATTAAAGTTTGCAGGTTGTGATAGTTTAGCGACTTTGAATTTGACTATTATAAATAATCCAATTTTATCTATAAGTTCTTTAACTATTTGTTCAGGAGAAACTACTACACTGAATTCGACAGTTAGTCAACAAGGAGGTTCATACAATTGGTCAACGGGTGCAACATCAAATTCAATAATCATTTCACCAACAACTACAACAAATTATACTTTGACTTATACTTTGACAGGTTGTAATCCAATAAATACTAGTGCCACAATAACAGTAAATCCAGCTCCTATAATATCAGTACAATCAGCAACGATTTGCTCTGGACAAAATAATACACTTACGACAATTGTAAATCAGTCAGGTGGAACTTACAGTTGGTCTACTGGCGCAACAACAGCATCCATAAGTGTTTCTCCAACAATAACAACAAACTATAGCGTTAGCTATACTTTAGGAAACTGTTCAATAGCTTCTGCTTCTGCAACTGTAACTGTTAATCCAACCCCTTCAATAACATCAAATCCCCAAACTATTTGTAGTGGAAATACAGCGAATATTACTACTACATCATCTCCTTTAGGAGGAACTTATATTTGGGGGAATGGACAAACAACATCAACCATAAATGTTACACCTACTTCAACCACAACCTATCAAGTAACCTATTCTCTGAATGGATGCAGTAATAATATCAGTACAATTGTTACAGTTAATCCAACTCCAACCGTTGTCATCACCAATCAAACGATTTGTTCTGGGCAATCGGTTACACTGACTTCTGCAACTTCTCCAACCGGAGGAACATATTTATGGAGTAATGGTGCCACTACAAGTAGTTTAGTTGTAAATCCATTAACAACAACGAATTTCAATTTACTGTATTCATTAAATGGATGTACAGCTAACTCTACAGTAATTGTAACCGTTAATCCAATTCCAACATTAACTGTTGCGAATTCTACCATTTGCAGTGGAGAAAGTGAAACATTAAGTGCAACACCAAATTTAACAGGTGGTACTTACTTGTGGAGTCCAGGAGGACAAACTACAGCAACGATTAATGTAAATCCAACACAAACAACTACTTACAATGTTGTTTATTCTTTAAATAATTGTTCAAGTTCACCTAGCAACATCACACTTACTGTCAATCCAATGCCTTCAGTAAATGTAACAAGCTCAACAATATGTAATGGTGCAACAGCAACATTAAATGCGACAACCTCTATTGCAGGAGGTACTTGGAATTGGTTATCTAACGGACAACAAACAGCGAGTATTTCTGTATCACCTAATCAAACAACAAATTATGTTGTAGAATATACAGTAAATGG
>RFNX01000498.1 GCA_009926905.1 Flavobacteriales bacterium | reverse complement strand
ATCGACATATATCAAATCAAACTGCTCAATTTCATTTTTTGCCAAATAATCTTTAAAAGTAGATTCAGTAAATTGAATATTTTTTGTTTTATCAGCTAAAAAGTTTCTTGAAAAAGTTGATGTTTCTGGACAGGCTTCAATCGTCGTAATATGTGCATTTGGATTTCCTAGGTGTAAAAGATAAGAACCAACCCCAAGTGATGTTCCAAATTCGAGTGCGTTTTTTAAGTTGTAACTTCTCATTAATTGAAAAAGAAGTCTACCAAATTTTCCTTTACTTGAACTTGTTTTAAAAATAGCTGCTACTTTTCGTTCTCTTCCCAGTTTGTGTGAACCAGCACCGAAATCCTTTATTTTTAAAGTGGTAGAATTAGTTGAAAGTTCTGAAAATAATCTGTTTACTCGCTGTTTTTCTTCGCTATTCATCTTTATTTGAAACGTTTTTTCAATCATTTCAAAAATAAAAGGCGAATGAATTCCATGTCTTCCCTTGGCGTTCCAATGATAATTAATAAATTCGAAGGCAATATTCACGGTACAAAGAAACAAAATTCGATTAATATGCCATTATCTATAAATCAAGAACAGTTAATTAATTCTCAGAGAAAGCAAGTTTGTGTTGAAAATCCAAAGTTAAAGATTATTGCGCCTTGTAAAATTGGCGACGGTATTTTGCGTTTAAGCGAACAAGAATGGACTAATTATCAAAGAGACATTCAAACAACTGAATCCAGTATTGGTGTTTTTATTCCAGCTTCAGGTTCAGGTTCAAGAATGTTTGAGTTTTTATTTGATTTTTTAAATGATCCAACCGAAGACAATCGAAGTTCAGTGGAACGTTTTTTGAATCGCATTCAGAAATTTGCATTTTTTCGCCATTTACCCAAAGAATTGCAAGCAAAATTGTTGCGCTTTGAAGTTTCTTTAGAAGAATTTGCTGCTTACCTTTTAGATAAAGAAGGAATGGGTTTTGGAGATTTGCCAAAGGGATTAATTCCGTTTCATTTACAAGAACCTTTTGTATTGAATCCAATTCAAGAGCATATCGTTCAAGCAAATCTTTTGAACGCCGAAGAGTTACTTTTTCATTTTACAATTCAACGAAAGTTTGAAGAAAATTTCAAAAATACCATTAAACAAATTGAAGGTTTGACAGGGAATCAATTCAATGTAAGTTATTCAGAACAAGATACTGAAACGGATTCTTTTGTTTTTGTTACAAATGGAGACTTGGTTTCAGATGATAATGGAAATGCTTTGCGACGTCCAGCAGGTCATGGCGCATTGATTGGAAATCTTCAACAGTTAAATAGCGAATTGATTTTTGTTAAAAACATTGACAATGTTCAGCATTATTCGAAATCAAAAAAATCGATTGAATTATGGAGTGCCCTTGGTTCATTATTATTGAGTTTCAGAAAGGAATTAATGGATTTAAAAAAAGATCCATGTATTGAAAAATTGAAACAAATTAATGAGCATTTTCAAGTTTACACACCTTCTGAAATTGCGTCTGTAATATCAAATGAAGACATTTTGAAATTAATCAATCGCCCAATTCGTGTTTGTGGAATGGTTCGAAACGAAGGACAACCAGGTGGTGGTCCATTCTTAGTTGAAGACGAGAATGGAATAATTAGCAAACAAATCGTTGAAAAAGCTCAGATTTCACTTACAGGAGAACAGTACAAACAGATGATTCAAAGTACACATTTCAATCCAGTTATGATGGCCTTGTGTATTTTTGATTTGGATGGAAATAAATTCAACCTTTTGGACTTTAGGGATGAATCGAAGTATTTCATTGTTTCCAAAAAGCAAAAAGGGAAAGAAGTTCGTTTTGTGGAATTGCCCGGATTATGGAATGGTGGAATGGCAAATTGGAATACGATTTTTATTGAAGTTCCGAATGAAACTTTTAGTCCAGTTAAAACGATTTTAGATTTATTAAACGAACCACATTTGGCGAAAGATTAAATCAAAAAAACTATAAACTTTGAATATAAATAACCTTTGTTAAGTTTTTGCTTCGTTCTTTATATGTATTTTTGAAATAAAAACATAAATGAACGTACCCGTAACGGTTTACACAGAAATGACACCAAATCCAACAACAATGAAGTTTGTTGCGAATAAGTATTTGTTGATTTCAGGTGATTCAGTAGAG
>RFNX01000048.1 GCA_009926905.1 Flavobacteriales bacterium | reverse complement strand
TTCGGGTACATCAGGTACATCGGGTACATCAGGTACAAGTGGTACATCGGGTGTCGCAGGTACTTCGGGTACATCAGGTAGAGATGGTACTTCGGGTACATCAGGTAGAGATGGTACTTCGGGTACATCAGGTACATCCGGTAGAGACGGTACATCGGGTACATCGGGTACATCGGGTACATCAGGTACATCAGGTACATCTGGTACATCTGGTACATCGGGTACATCGGGTACATCTGGTACATCGGGTACATCTGGTACATCTGGTACATCTGGTACATCGGGTACATCAGGTACATCAGGTACAGCTGGTACTTCGGGCAGAGACGGTACATCAGGTACTTCTGGTACTTCAGGTAGAGACGGTACATCAGGTACTTCGGGTACATCAGGTACAAGTGGTACATCAGGTACTTCGGGTACATCAGGTACATCAGGTACAAGTGGTACATCGGGTACATCGGGTACATCGGGTACGTCTGGTAAAGATGGTACCTCGGGTACATCAGGTACATCGGGTAGAGATGGTACGTCTGGTACTTCAGGTACATCAGGTACTTCTGGTAGAGACGGTACATCAGGTACAAGTGGTACATCAGGTACAACTGGTACATCAGGTACATCAGGTACATCAGGTACAAGTGGTACATCAGGTACATCGGGTACGTCAGGTACATCAGGTGCGTCAGGTACATCAGGTACATCAGGTACATCAGGTACTTCGGGTAGAGATGGTACATCTGGTACTTCGGGTAGAGATGGTACATCCGGTACATCTGGTACATCAGGTAGAGACGGTACATCAGGTACAAGTGGTACATCGGGTACATCTGGTACATCAGGTACATCCGGTACTTCGGGTACATCGGGTACATCGGGTACATCGGGTACATCAGGTACATCCGGTATTTCGGGTACTTCGGGTACGTCAGGTACTTCAGGTAGAGATGGTACATCAGGTACAAGTGGAACCTCGGGTACATCAGGTACAAGTGGTACAAGTGGTACTTCGGGTACGTCAGGTACAAGTGGTACAACTGGTACTTCGGGTACGTCAGGTACAAGTGGTACATCCGGTACAAGTGGTACTTCGGGTACATCAGGTAAAGATGGCACTTCTGGTACGTCCGGTACTTCGGGTACTTCGGGTACTTCGGGTAGAGATGGTACATCAGGTACATCAGGTACATCAGGTACATCAGGTACTTCGGGTACTTCGGGTACATCAGGTACATCGGGTACATCAGGCACTTCCGGTACAAGTGGTACAAGTGGCACATCCGGCACTTCTGGCACTTCCGGTACAAGTGGTACATCAGGTACATCCGGCAGAGATGGTACGTCTGGTACTTCAGGTACTTCGGGTAGAGATGGTACATCCGGTACAAGTGGTACATCCGGTACAAGTGGTACATCCGGTACAAGTGGTACATCAGGTACAACTGGTACATCGGGTACAAGTGGTACGTCTGGTACAACCGGTACAAGTGGTACTTCTGGTACAAGTGGTACATCAGGTACAAGTGGTACTTCGGGTACGTCAGGTAGAGACGGCACATCAGGTACAAGTGGTACATCCGGCACAACTGGTACATCAGGTACAACTGGTACATCAGGTACAACTGGTACATCAGGTACAACTGGTACATCAGGTACATCAGGTACATCAGGTACATCAGGTGTAGCTGGTACATCAGGTACTTCAGGTACATCGGGAACTTCAGGTAGAGACGGTACATCAGGTACATCTGGTACGTCAGGTACATCGGGTACGTCAGGTACAAGTGGTACAACTGGTACTTCGGGTACTTCGGGTACGTCAGGTACAAGTGGTACAACTGGTACTTCGGGTACATCGGGTACAAGTGGTACATCAGGTACAAGTGGTACTTCTGGTACTTCAGGTACTTCAGGTAGAGACGGCACATCAGGTACTTCAGGTAGAGACGGTACATCAGGTACAAGTGGCTCATCCGGCACTACTGGTACATCAGGTACAAGTGGTACGTCAGGTACAACTGGTACATCGGGTACATCGGGTACATCAGGTACAAGTGGTACTTCGGGTACATCAGGTACAAGTGGAACCTCGGGTACGTCAGGTACGTCAGGTACTTCAGGTAGAGATGGTACATCGGGTACAAGTGGTACATCCGGCACAACCGGTACATCAGGTACTTCAGGTACATCAGGTACAACTGGTACATCAGGTACTTCGGGTACATCAGGTACAACT
>RFNX01000625.1 GCA_009926905.1 Flavobacteriales bacterium | reverse complement strand
TCGCTGCTGTGGAACTTACATAACACAATTTTCCAACGTTATATTTCAAGCAATAATTGACAATATTCGCCGTCACTTCACGATTTTGTTTGATACATCTCAAAAAATCAGCTTTATAAAACGACACTTTTGCAGCACAATGATAGACGCTTGTAACTCTTGGAAATAAATCATTAAGAAAACACAAATCCAATAAATCGCCGTAAATCCATTCGATTTGTGAAAAATAATCACTTGCGTTTTCAGGAGAATAAAAGTGAAACAATCGCTCCACGTTTTTAAGATTTTCTTTCGAGCGGCAAACAGCGATGCATTGTTTTCCTTGAGACGTCAATTCGTACAACAAATGACTTCCCAATAAACCTGATGCTCCCGTGACTAAAATCATGGTGTAAAATTAGCAAGAATCTCAAGGGAGGGAAATAACTTTTTAAAGTATCTATTTATGGTTTTATAATACTCATCAAAATTCGAATGTTGATTGATAAAAATCTATGTTTGAGTAATTATTTTTTTGCCTTTCTTTTTGCTTGACCAAAAAGAAACAAAAAGTCAAGGCTCTGAATTTGCTTTTGTTCGCAAATCATTTTTTCAAAGATATTTACAAGTCGTTGCGAACAATTTTAGTTCCCTTTTGAAACTGGATTTTAGTGGATGTTTTTTCAAAAATCCTCAAAATTAACCAGTTCCAATGCTGTAACTAAAACCAGTAAATTCAAGGCCTTCTAATTTACGGTGACGTTAAATCTTTGTTACAGTTCTAATAATCTGTATTAACTTTCAATCGTAATTTCTGTAGCGAAAACACAAATATTTTTCAATTCTACTATTGCTTATATCTCCCTTTAATAGCCATTTGTCAGCATTACTATACTAAAACGTAAAATTCTTACTGTAACTTTCAATTCGTTTCGAATGTTAAACGAAAAACCTACAAATGAAAATCCAGTTCTTTTTTCTCCTGTTTTTTTCTTTCATTTCTGAAGCAAAAACGCAATCCCTTCTACCTTTCACACGAGACAATTTGCGTTTGACAAATCCTGCGTATTACAATTCTGAAAAAGTACTTTTGAATGTGAGCAATACCGTTTCTGGCTTGAATAGCAATTTTGCGACCAACACCAATTTCACTTATTTTCAATACGGATTTAGAAATTTTGCGCTCAGTGCAAGAAGTATAAGCACTTATTCAAGTTTTTATCAAAACCGCGATTATGGAATTAATGCAGCATATCATCTTAAAATTACAAGAAAATTAAGTCTGTTTACTGGAGTTGGTGTCAATTCGGTTTTATCTAATTTTTCATTTATCCCTAGCAAAACCGAGACGATGCCAAGTATCAATGCTGGAATTATTGCCTTTTCGAGAATTGGAAATGTTCCCATTCAACTTGGAGTTTCTATGAATTCACTCAACGAACCAAAATTTATTAGAGATGGTCAAAAAAATGGATTTCAACATATACAATTGAACTTTTACGGAAGCGCAGAATTTAAAATTGAACGAAAAAACGATACTACGAAATACATCAAAAGACATTTTTATATAATTCCTTCTTTCAATCTTCAAACCTTACAGTTCAATGAATTCAATGTGAGTGTTCTATTAAAGAAAAATAGTGTTTATGGTGGTTTAGGAATAACATCGGGAGAATACCTTGCCTTTTTAGGTTATCAATTTGAAAATAATTGGAGAGTTTCCTCAAGTATTGGAATGATGAGATCGAAGTTAGATGACAACTTCTTTAATTCAAATTTGTCTGCTAATTTAAGAGTGATGTATCAATTAAATAGAAGAGGTTGTCAATATAGAAGCAGAATGTTTTGGAATGAACTTTAATTCAATATTCCTTACTCCTTAACAATCGTAGCAATTTTCGGTAAACCTTCAACAGACAAGAAATAAATGCCACAAGCGAAATTTGAAATGGACACCGTTTGATTTTCTGATGCCAAATTACCAAAGCGTAAAATTCTGCCTGTGTAATCATAAATTTTATACGCGTTTCCAACAAAATCTTTTGGAATTGAAACCGTAATGTTGTCTGAAGTTGGATTGGGAGAAATCAATAAAGCGTGATCGTTGGTGACAATTTTCAAGTGAATGGTAATCAAACTGTCGCAACCATATTCATTTTTCAAAGTTTGAAAATAGGTGCCGTTTTCAGTAAATGTACTTCCGTTCAATTCTAAGTTTGACAAAGCATTCACATAAATTGTGGAATCACTGGTCGGATAAATCTGAACGTTCATCGTGTCTTTTTTCTGACAGCCATAATTATCTGTTACTTGCAAATGATATTCTCCTGAATTTTGAATAAAAATGGTCGAAGAATCCGGTCCTGGTTGCCAATTGTGCGAAAGCACGTTCCCATTTTGAAGCGAAGCATCGTACGTTAAATTGACGCAAGCGCTTGTATCTGTTGGAATCGAGAAATCAATTTCATAGTTGCTAAAAGGTGAAAGTTCATTATCAATCCAAGTCAATCGTGTGCTTAAAAACGTTTTCAAAGAATTTATTTGGTCGTTGTAAGTTTGT
>RFNX01000049.1 GCA_009926905.1 Flavobacteriales bacterium | reverse complement strand
TAACGAATCTAAAAAGTAGGTGAAGTTTATTGTTTTAAGTGTTTTTCTTTCTTTTTATTCCTTCTATTTTTCGCAAATCAGATACTACTTTCAGGGCTTCGAGAATGTGACAGCAACTTGTCCCGAAAATTGGTCGTATTCAGGTGGTGTTCGTAACAATCAAACTGCAAAATCAGGAACGTATTCCAATCGAGTTGGACGTTTAGGTGAAAGCAATACCTTGACTTTTAATGCGGTTAATATTGGAATGTTGTCAAATCCACAATTGATTTTAAATCACAGTGTTCTTGGCGGAAACGGACCAGGAATCGATGTGCGTGAAGGATCAATTTTTCTAGTTTCTTTAAATGGAGGCGCTTTTGTTCCAATTGCAAAATTAGCTGGAACAAACGATCATTCATACTCATTTACAGCATTAGGTGGAGTGGGAGTGATTGGATGCGCAGCTCCAAATGATGTGACTTATCAAATCCCAAATGCATTTACTTATTCCATTCCAGCTGGAACGAACACCATTGCTTTACAAATAATTTCCATCAATATTCAAACAGGCGCAAATGCAGCTGCAAAATGTACGAATTTCGTAAGCATGATGACGAACGCTTCTCCAACTGCTTCCAATTACGACCGAAACGACGAAGGAATTTACATAGATGATGTTTCGATTTGGGCTGATGGACCAAGTGTTTCAAACAATGGACCCATTTGCGCAGGAACTTCTTTGGATTTATCGACAACAAATGTCAACAGTGCGCTAACTTTCAATTGGTCTGGGCCGAATTCGTTTGTTTCAACACAACAAAATCCAAACGTAAGTGCTTCAGCAACCACTTCAATGGCTGGTCAGTACACGAATGTGATTACTTTTCAATCGTGTACCATTGCAACGCTTTCAACTACTGTTACTGTAAATGCTTCGCCTACTGTTTCAATTTCAGGTCAAGCAACCTTTTGTAGTGGAACTTCAACAACATTAACTGCGTCTGGAGGAGGAACATATTCTTGGTCAAATTCGCTTGGCACAACTGCAGCAGTTTCTGTAAATGCAAGCGGAACATATTTTGTAAATGTCTCAGGAAGTAATGGATGTGTAAGTACCGATTCAATTGATGTCAATTCAGTTTCTAGCGCAATAAATCTTACCACAATCACAGCTTGCGATTCTTATACTTGGGCAGTAAACGGACAAACATATACAACAAGTGGAACTTATTCTTCTGTAACTGGTTGTGTCACTGAAACTTTAAATTTAACCATTACTTCAACTACTTCGAATACAACTTCGCAAACTGCTTGCGATACTTACACTTGGCCTTTAAATAATCAAACCTACAACACAAGCGGAATTTATACAATTGTTAATGCTTGCCAAACAGAAATTTTGAATTTGACAATTACACCGAGTACTTCGAATACAACAACAATTAATGCCTGTAACTCATACATTTGGCCTGTTAATGGACAAACGTATTCCATTTCTGGAACCTATACACAGCTAATCGGTTGCTTGACAGAAATTTTAAATTTGACCATTGTCAATAATCCAATTTTAACAATAAATAGTCCGAGTGTTTGCCAAGGACAAGCAGCAACTTTGACCGTTTCAAGTAATCAAAGCGGAACAACTTATCTTTGGAGTAACGGACAATCTACCAATTCAATTACCATTTCGCCCTCAACAACAACGTCTTACAGTGTTTTAGGAACAAATGAAACAGGTTGCTCAAGTTCTGGAAATGGAACTGTTTCGGTCACTCAAAACCCTATTATTCAGGTTGCTAATGTTTCTATTTGTGAAGGAAATCAAGCCGTTTTAACAGCAATTCCGACTGTTTCAGGTGGAACCTATTTATGGAATAATGGCGCAACAACTTCAACAATTACTGTTTCTCCTTCTCAAACCACACAATATTCTGTAGCATACACAAATAATTCTTGTCAATCCGCTTTAACTGTTGCAACCGTTAGCGTCAATCCATTACCAATTATTACAGTAAGTAATCCAACAGTTTGTGGTGGTGCATCTTCGGTGATTTCTGCTTCAAGCACGATTCCTGGAGGAACTTATACTTGGTTTGATGGTAGCAGTAATTCAACAACAAATTTAATTGCATTTCAGGATACGATAGTTAGTCTTTCTTATAGTTTAAATGGCTGTTCTGTTACCTCAGACGTTTCAATTTCAGTTTTACCTTTGCCAAACATTCAGTTTACAGCTTCGCAAAATACGGGTTGTGCGCCAC
>RFNX01000642.1 GCA_009926905.1 Flavobacteriales bacterium | reverse complement strand
TAAACTCCATTTTAGAACCCGAGAATTCTCGGGTTTTTTTATAGACTTCTTTATTTACTTTCCTCCCATACAACCTAACCGCTTTAAGAATCAGAAAAATTTGGGCGATTAATTAAGGTATATCTTACTGAAATTCATTTTTAGGTTAAATGGGTTAATTCATCCCCATTCACTAAAAAAACACCTATTTGGTGAATGTATTCACTAAAAACACGTATATTTGGTGAATAGAAATAACTATGTTTAAACGCATTATTGAAAATTCACTCGTAAAACGAATCGGAAGCGGGAAAGCGGTTATCATTACTGGACCGCGTCAAGTTGGAAAAACAACCCTGGTAAAACAGTCCCTAAAGGATAAACCCTATTTGTTTTTAGACGGAGATGACCCGAAAACCAGAGCAGAATTAACAAATCCAAATACTGAGGAAATTCGTTCGCTAATCGGAACGCACCAAATTGTTTTTATTGATGAAGCTCAACGGATTGAAAATATTGGCTTAACAATGAAAATTATCACCGATCAATTTAAAGATGTTCAATTGATTGCAAGTGGATCTTCAGCTTTTGAGTTAATGAATAAATTGAATGAGCCATTGACAGGTAGAAAATGGGAGTACCATCTTTTTCCTATTTCGTATGAAGAACTTGAGTCTAAAGAAGGCGTTTTAAATGCAAAAAAAAAGCTCGAAAATTTATTGTTATTCGGAATGTATCCAGACGTTTTAAATAACCCCGGAGATGAGCGAGAAGTCTTAACTAATCTAACAGAAAGTTATTTATTTAAAGATTTATTGTCTTACAATGGTATTAGGAAAGCAAAAGTGTTAGAGAATCTACTTCGTGCTTTAGCATTTCAAGTAGGTAATGAGGTGAGTTTTAATGAACTTTCAAAGTTGGTAGGTGTTGATAAAAACACGGTTGCTTCATATATCAAGCTATTGGAAATGAGCTATGTAGTTTTTAGCTTATCAAGTTTTAGTAGGAATTTGAGAAAAGAAATAAAACACAATCAAAAAATATATTTCTACGACAATGGTGTGAGAAATGCGATTATCCAAAACTTTAACCCTTTAGAATTTAGAAATGACATTGGAGCACTTTGGGAAAACTTTTTAATTTCCGAAAGAATGAAATTGAATGCGTATAATAAGACCTATGCAAAACCGTATTTCTGGCGCACAGTAGATCAACAAGAAATTGATTACATTGAAGAAAAGGATGGTGTAATTTCAGCGTTTGAATTCAAATGGAAAGCAGCAAAAAACATAAAAACTCCTCTCGCTTT
>RFNX01000073.1 GCA_009926905.1 Flavobacteriales bacterium | reverse complement strand
AAACAATAGTAATGACAATAGATTCTAAAATACCAAGAATTCTCGGAAATACACCGTTTGAGGGCATTGGAACAAGAATCTGAAGAAGGAAAGATATACCGATTCCAACCAAAACCATTGCTCCGAATTTCAGGATTTTTTTATTCATAGGGTGAAATTAAGGATTTTTGGACATTAGGAAATAAAGACGTTAAGACTTTAGGATTTTAGGAGAGAATGATATTATGAGGAATGAGTGAACGAATGAAAGGTATAAGACGAAGTTAGAATTAGGTCTTCCCCCTTTGAAGGGGGACAGAGGGGGATGAAACTATTTTATTTGAAACCTCTCGTTTATCATTCGTCAATCTTTTTGGTCACCCTCTTTAATCCTCTCCGTCAGCTGACGGAAGGAAATAAATCTCACTTCGAAAAATAATTTAAATTACATCTTTCTCCCCTAAAGCTTTCGCGCCATCCAACATTTTTTGACGTGAGGCAGTTGTAGAATTTCTCAAAGGTCCAAAATAGCTCACTTTTACAGGTTTAACGCCACAAAATTCAAGTGTAGTTTTTTTCAATTGATTCACACTTGGACGATTGAAAAGCAAGTAATAAAACCATGGCGGTGTGTCTAAAGTTGTAATGATACGCGCTTTTTTACCTGCTAGTAGTTTGTCCCACCAAGGTGAATTTTCGCGGTACTTGAAAGCAAAACCAGGTGTAAAGGTGCGGTCGATAAAACCTTTTGTCAAGGCTGGCAAACCGCCCCACCAAACCGGGTGAAACCAAACCATGAAATCACACCACAAAATTAATTCTTGCGCTTTGAGAATATCTGCTTCGACTTCCATGCGCTTTGTGAAACCATATTTCAGATTCGGTTCAAAATCAAGTTCGTGAATGTTTAAGATTTTTACTTCTGTGTTTGGAGAAGTGATTCCTGATAAAAAGCTGTCGATCATTGCTTGGTTGAAGCTTTCAGGATTCGGGTGGCCGTTGATGATTAGGATTTTTTTCATTTTTTGGGATTTTAGGATGTTAGGACGTTAGGACTTTAGGATATTAGGACTTTAAGATGTTAAGACTAAATGATTTTATGAGGAATGAGAGAATGAAAGTGCAATCCGCAATCTGCAAATTTGCAATTTCACTTAAAACTGAATTCGATAAACAAAATTAGGAAAGAAACCAATCTGATATGCCGTATTAATCGTATTCGTCAAAGTGTTGTAGCGTTCTGCGAAGATATTTTTGCGGTTAGTAACGTTTTGAATGTCTAATGACCAAGATTGAGAAATTTTTCTTCTTTTAGAATTCAAGTTGAAACCAGCTTTTATATCTAGTCGGATGAAATCATCGTACTTTTCAGTAAACGCATAATCGTCACCTTTAAGCACTTGTTCTCTTGCTAATTGCGAAAGTGCTAAGTCAACTGGTGTGTAGAAACGTCCGCCTGCATGTGTGAATTTCAAATCAATCATAATCGCGTTGCGTTTGTCTTTTCCAACTTTGATTTCTTTTCCAACCAATAAATTGTAAACGTATTGTCCGTTAAAAGCAGTGTTGCGCTCGATGTTGTCGCTTGCGGTATATTTCGCTTGGTACAATGAACCTGTCAATAGACCATAGAATCCTTTGCTGAAATAGCGCTCAACTGTTAATTCCACTCCGTAATTTTGGCCTGTTCCTTCATTTACTAAGTCAGAAACATCATTTGGGAAGAAGGAAGCCCCA
>RFNX01000050.1 GCA_009926905.1 Flavobacteriales bacterium | reverse complement strand
AGGCACAAGTAAAAGAACTATCAAAAAATCAATAGTGAATGGCTGAATATCAAAGAACTCTAAAGTCAGAAATAAAAATTAGTGGAGTTGGTTTACACACTGGCGAAAAAGTAAATGTCATTATTTGCCCAGCTCCCGAAAATCATGGATATAAATTCCAACGAATTGATCTACCTGAGCAACCAATTATTAAAGCAGATGTTGATTTAGTAATTGCAACGGATAGAGGTACAACACTTGAATTTAAAGGAGCACGCGTTTATACTACAGAGCATATTCTTGCAGCATTGTACGGTTGTCAAGTTGATAATGCTTTAATAAAAATTGACGCACCCGAGGTTCCAATCATGGATGGAAGTTCAAAATTATTTGTTGATGCTATATTAGCAACAGGTTTTGAAGACCAAAGCGCAGAACGTGAATATTTTGAACTTACTGAAAATATTCCGTGGGAAGACACTGAAAAAAGAATTGAATTTTTGGCAATTCCTGATGTGAATTATCGAGTGACGGTTATGGTTGATTACAATTCACCTGTTTTGGGAACTCAACATGCGAGTATGCATCAGTTAGCTGAGTTCAATACTGAAATTGCCGGATGTAGAACGTTTGTTTTCTTAAGAGAATTGGAGTTTTTAGCAACACATAATTTAATAAAAGGTGGAGATTTAGAAAATGCAATCGTTTTAGTAGATCGTTTGGATATTTCTCAAGAAGAATTAGATCGTTTGGCTAAATTGTTAGGAAAAGAAGATTTAAAAATCTCGATTGATGGTTTAGGTGTATTAAATAGCACCAAACTACAATATGAAAATGAGCCTGCTCGACATAAATTATTAGACATTGTAGGTGATTTAGCATTGGTTGGAAAACCAATTAAAGCTCACATTTTAGCCGCACGCCCTGGTCATTCTGGGAATGTTCGTTTTGCGAAAGTTTTAAAAGAACAAATCAAAAAACAACAAAACGCAAATCGAAAATTTGATTTAGAAAAAGAACCATTATACACAACTGTCGACATTGAAAAAATGTTACCGCATCGTTACCCATTTTTAATGGTTGACAAAATCATGGAAATAAAAGAAGAATCCATCATTGGTGTTAAAAACATTACAATGAATGAACCGATTTTCACAGGTCATTTCCCAGGGAATCCAGTATTTCCAGGTGTTCTTCAAATTGAAGCAATGGCGCAAGTTGGTGGTATTTTTGCGTTAAGTAAGGTCGATGAACCCCACCTCTACTCTACTTATTTTATGAAAATCAATAATGTGAAATTCAAACAAAAAGTTGTTCCTGGCGACTCTGTTGTTTTTGAATTAAACTTGATGTCTCC
>RFNX01000190.1 GCA_009926905.1 Flavobacteriales bacterium | reverse complement strand
AAATGTATGAAGTTTAAATTAATAGCACTTTTCAATCTTTTTGTTTTTACAATCGGTTTTTCACAAAATTTCTATGATCGAGCTACGGTTCAAAAAATCGAAATTTTTTTTGGATTCACAAATTGGGATGCGCAATTAGATGCGGCTAACAGCACAGATGTTTATGTTGTAGCAGATTCAGTTCGAATAAACGGAGTGGTATTTGATTCTGTTGGCGTTAAATACAAAGGAAACAGTTCTTATAATGCAAACAACAACAAGAATCCACTTAATATTTCATTGGATTACATCAAAGGAAGTCAAGATTATCAGGGTTATCGAAGTATTAAATTACAAAACGGTTACCAAGATCCATCAATGATTAGAGAGGTTTTGTCTTATGCCATTTTAGAACAATATATGGATTGTCCGAAAGGTAATTTTGCGAATGTTTATATCAATGGAACTTTGCGAGGTGTATATTCGAATGCAGAAAGCATTAATGAAAAATTTGATGGCGATCATTATTATAACAGTGCAGGTTCTTTATTTAAATGCAGTCCAATAAATGGTGCCGGTCCGGGCGCTACTATTTTTTCAGACTTAAAGTTCATCGATTCTGATAGCAGTTCTTATTTTGATGGTTATGAGTTAAAAACAGATTTTGGCTGGAACAAACTGGTCGATTTGATACAAACATTAAACAATGATTTCGACAATATCGAATCAAAATTAGACATCGACCGTGCGATATGGATGCTGGCTTTTAACAACGTTTTAGTGAACTTGGATTCTTATAATGGCGCCTTTCGTCAAAATTACTATCTATCTTGGGATAACAACAATCGCTTTGTACCAACGGTTTGGGATTTGAATATGAGTTTTGCAGGTTTCCCAGGTGGAACTGGTTCAGGTCCGTATACTGCAACATCTTTAGATCCATTTTCTAATAGTACTTCGTCAAATCATCCGTTAATCGTGAAAATTATGGCGAATCCGATGTATAAACGAATGTACATGGCGCATTTAAGAACAATCGTAAAAGAAGTTTTCGAATCGCAAGATTACGTCACAAAAGCTAACGCTTTGCGCACCACAATTAATTCCTATGTTCAAGCTGATCCTTTCAAGTTTTTCACCTATACTCAATTTCAAAATAGTTTGACAACTTCTATTGCCGGCGGAGGTCCTGGTGGCACTTCAATTCCTGGAATCAAAACATTAATGGACGCACGTGTAACTTTTTTCAATTCTAATTCAAATTACATACTTGTTGCACCAACAATTTCTGCTTATGCCGCTAGTAATAATTCACCTGCTTATGGTTCATCAATTTACTTAACAGCTACATGCTCGAATGAAACAAATGTTTATCTAGGATATAGATTAGATCACACTTTTAAGTTCAATCGCGTTCAAATGTTTGATGACGGTAACCACGGCGACGGTGCTGCTGGAGATCATGTTTATGGTGCGGAGGTGACTTTAAACGGTGTTGTTTTAGAATATTACTTTTATGCTGAGAATGCTAATGCTGGTTTATTTAGTCCGCAACGAGCAGAACATGAATACCATACTTTGCCAATTACAATTCCATATGTAGCGAATGGAGATGTTTTAATTAACGAAGTTTTAGCTTCAAATGGTGGTGTAGCTTACGATTCGAACAACGAAAGCGACGACTGGGTTGAGTTATACAATACAAAAAG
>RFNX01000051.1 GCA_009926905.1 Flavobacteriales bacterium | reverse complement strand
GTTATAAATTTACTTTCGAGCAATGAAAAAAACTTCAGATCCTTGGCGTGGAGCAATTGAATTATAGCAACTTTCCAGGTAAATACTTTCGAAATTTGGTTTGAAATATTCCAAATATTCTATTTTACTCCCTCCGAATGGAGGACCACCATCAAACATTCTATCGAATAGTAAACCGACAAATTTCCCGTTTTCAGTTAACAAGTTGCTGGTTTTTTTAATGTATTCATTTCGTAGCTCAGGATTGATTGCACAGAAAAGCGTTTGCTCAATGATTAGATCAAAAGTATCTTCTAATATAAAAAAATCTCCTTGAATGAGTTGATTTTCTGGGAATTCCGGTGCTTTTGATTTAAAATTCTTTAATGGTGCTTCTGCGAGATCTATAACAAAAACATTCTGAAATCCATTATTAAACAAATATTCAGCTTCATGTGCGTTTCCACAACCTGGAATTAATATTTTTATGTTTTTATCTTCGAGTTGATTGAAATAATGAACCAATGGGGGGGAAGCACTTCCTAAATCCCATCCAGTTTGATTGTTTTCATACCGGGATTGCCAAAATTGCGCGTCTAATTCCATTTAGATTTCTTTAAGTTGGTTCTCAGCATGATGAAACAATTGTTTGCGTACATTTATTTCTCCTTTAAAGTATATTTCGCGTTCTTTTGAAATGTATCGCTTTTTGTAAAAACCAAAAGTTAGCACATTTAACACTTTATGTCCAAAATGAATAGGAGGCATAAAATCACAATCAATTCTTCCTAATTCACTCAATTCTTCATTTAATGCTTCAGACAAATCTAATTTTAAAACTTGAACACGAACTTCTTCTGAACGTTCGTCAAATTGACGTAGGTGTTGTTCATCAATTACCTTCATTTTAATCAATCGATTTGCTTGAAATTCAATATCAGTAAAAGCGTTAAACAATTCGTTTATGGTCATTGATAAGAGAGATTCATATTTCTGCAAAAATAGAACTTTGAACGGATTTAGGTCTGAATTTTTTTATCGAAATATTCCTATTGCAATCGCTCGGTTGGTTCCCATATACTTGTTTTAATTCCTTTCAAATATTTGAAAAAACCTAAGAATAATGCAAGATTCATCACTGTAAAATGTGTCGCGAATCTAAAAAGAGAAATGTTGATGGAAAGCAATTTTGTGATTGCATCTAGTAGAATGAATCCGACAAATATGAGCATCAAATAACCGAAATAAAGATAAACTGTCGAATAAAAAAGCAAAAACGGAAAAATTCCTAGAATGATTAAGATTAAAAAAGGTGTTTTCCAGCGCAAAACTTTATGGGAGAAAAATGCGAATGCCATACCATTAAAAGACAATAGCATCGTTGTGAAGTGTT
>RFNX01000231.1 GCA_009926905.1 Flavobacteriales bacterium | reverse complement strand
GAAAATCATAATTAATCCAAATCCAACAACAACTCCAAGCATTCCGAACATCCACTCAAAAGGATGTGCATACAAATATTCCAATGGAAAAGGTGTTGTCGCACGATGATGAATCGAATGAATATTTTTAAGCATGAATTTATTTTCGTGCATGAATCGGTGCATAAAATAAAACCAAATGTCGTCAGCAATAAAAGCTATCACAACTTGAAGCGCAATCATCCACCAAGCTGTTCCTTCAGATTCAAAAAAATCAAAAACGAAATAGGTTCCTGTTCCAGAAAACACTAATAAAACTGCAAAATTGAACAAGTACAATGGCATTCTTGAACCAAAAACACCTTCTTTGTATTCTTTTTGTTGAATTCTAAAATTCTTGAAAACCTTCGTTTTTAAAACAACCATACTGTAAATCAGGCCAATCAAATTGGAGAATATCAATACGCCCATTGTTCCTAAAGCTGCGAATTCTTTTGTCATGATCTTAAAGCAAATAAATTATACATTGGTGTGTGTTCCAAGCCAACTTCTCGTTCTGCATGTAGTTTTGTAAAACCTTTAGAAGCCAGTAAATCTTTTGTGTTTTGAAGTCTGTTTTCGATGTCATGCACTTCAATTACCAACGATTGTACCATCGGCCAATGTCTTTCTTCGATTCCTTGCAAAACAGCCCATTCAGCACCTTCACAATCAATTTTTAATAAATCAATTTTTTGAACATTTTCGCTATCGATTACACTCGAAAGTGTTTTTAATTCACAATCTACTTTTTTGCTTCCTTTCACCAATTGTTTTGCAATTATTCCCGCAAAAATTGGAGGAATAAAACCCATCCATTTCATTCCATCTGGTGGATTTTTCATTGTCCCTTTCACGGCATCGCGAAAAGCAGTTGGATTTTCATCCCATTGTTCAGGATGTAAAGTTGAAAGTGCTGGTGTATTTGGGAAATATGTAAATGTTGCTCTACTTGGCTCATTTGAAACGCCGTGTGCCATTACGTGAATGTGACCATTTCCAAATTCTTTTGCATTCATAGAAAGCACTTCTGCGATGTCAGGAATTGGTTCAAAACAATACGCATGCACATTTTTTCCCTTTTGAATTGCGCGCAAACCAAACACTCCAATATTGGCACCAACGTCAAAAACAACATCGCCATCTTTAATCGTAATTCCATTTTGTAAATAGCCGTCAACGTGGTGATCCAACATTTTAGCTTCTGGTTTTCGTAGACAATAAATGTCTGTTCCATCAAATAATTTTGTCTTTGTCATAATTTTCTAAGACCTAAATGTAGGAAATTTATTGGAAGTCGAAATCGAAATGAAGCGCAAAGTTATTAACGAACGAACGTAAGGAAAGTTTTTTTTATGACGCTAACTCAAGTAATCAAGAATAAAGTCACAAAAAAAGGGCTAAGATATTTTACAATCTTAACCCTTAAATGGATATTATTTCCTTTGGATTTTATCCTAAAAAAGGATATTTATAATCTGTTGGCGGAACAAATGTTTCTTTAATTGTTCTTGCGGAAGTCCAACGTAATAAATTCATCATTGCACCGGCTTTGTCATTTGTACCTGAACCTCTTGCACCACCAAATGGTTGTTGTCCAACTACTGCTCCAGTTGGTTTGTCATTGATGTAGAAATTCCCAGCTGCGTTTTCTAATTTCTTCGTTGCCAATTGAATCGCATATCTATCTTGAGAAAGAATTGAACCTGTCAAAGCGTATTCTGAAGTTTCATCTAACAATTCTAATGTTTCTTCAAATTTCTCCGCATCGTAAACGTAAACTGTCAAAACTGGACCGAAAATCTCTTCCACCATAGTTCTAAACTTAGGATTAGTCGTTTCTATCGTTGTAGGGTCAATAAAATATCCTTTTGAATTGTCATACGTTCCACCTGTAATGATTTCTGCATCGTCTTGTGTTTTACAATAGTCAATGTATCCAGAAATTTTATCAAAAGCTTTTGAGTCGATAACAGCGTTCACAAAATTACTTGTGTCGTCAGGTGTTCCAACTTTAAATGAGTTCACTTGCTCAACAAAAATTCTTTTAACTTCTGGCCAAATATTACTTGGAATATATGCTCTTGAAGCTGCTGAACATTTCTGTCCTTGGAATTCAAATGCTCCACGTGACATAGCGGTTGCAACCTCAGCAGGTACCGCAGATTTGTGAGCAATAATAAAATCTTTTCCTCCAGTTTCACCAACGATTCTTGGATAACCTTTGTAAATTTCTAAGTTGGAACCGATTTGTCTCCACAAATTTCTAAAAACATTCGTTGAACCTGTAAAATGTAAACCTGCAAAATATTTGTGTTTGAAAATCACTTCGCCGGCAACTTGCCCGCTTACGGTAACCATATTGATAACTCCGTCAGGTAAACCTGCAGCTTTGAACAATTCCATAATCACTTGCGCCGAATAAATTTGAGATTCAGCTGGCTTCCAAACTACAACATTCCCCATTAATGCTGGAGCTGCTGAAAGATTGGCTGCAATTGAAGTAAAGTTAAATGGAGTCAAAGCAAATACGAAACCTTCTAATGGACGGTATTCCAAACGGTTCCACATTCCAGGCAATGATTCTGGTTGCTCTCTATATATTTGCGTCATGTATTGCACATTGAAACGGAAAAAGTCAATCAACTCACAAGCCGCGTCAATTTCTGCTTGAAAAACGTTTTTCGATTGTGCTAACATCGTTGCTGCGTTTAGTTTCGCTCTAAAAGGTCCAGCTAATAAATCGGCAGCTTTTAAGAAAATTGCAGCACGCTCCTCCCAAGGCATATTCGCCCATTTAACACGAGCTTCCAAAGCCACTTCGATTGCTTTTTCAACGTGAATTGCTTCTGCAACATTGTAGTAACCCAACACTTTTTTATGGTCGTGCGGAGACGTTAACGCTTTCTTATTAGATGTACGAATCTCTTCCGAACCAATATAATTTGGAACATCAATTGGCTCTTGATTATACATTTCGTGGTATTTAGCTAGCAAAGATGTTCTCTCTGCTGAATCTGGTGCATAAGCTTTAACTGGCTCATTAATAGCAACAGGAACGTTAAAAAATGCGTTTGACATAATTATAAATTTGTTGCAAAAGTAACGATTGTTAACTATCCTTGCAATGAATTAAACAGCGAATACGTGTTATATAAGTTACCTTCCTTAAAATGAAAGCCACTTTTATCCTTTTGTTGACATTAGTAACGAGTGCGCAGGCTGTTTTCGCTGAAAAACCTGTTTCTTATTTCGAATTTAAAACTGAAAGAAATCTTGAAAAGAAAACAAGATTGGCACTTGAATTGTGGGAATTTTACCTTCGAAACGATGTCGATTCTTTACGACCTTTAGCGAAAGAATTACTTTCGAATTCTGAAAATAATTCTTTTTCGAGAGCAGTTTCCAACAGAATTTTTGGATGTTATGAAGTTCGAAAAGGACATATTTTAGAAGGAATTGACTATTTAAAAAAATCAAAAATTTACTTTCTTACGATTGGTGACATCGAACTTTTAACCGAAGAATTAAACGAATTAGGAATTGCATTTTACCTCAATGGTGATTTGGAAACGGCCACTTATTATTTCAAAAAATCCTTAAAAACTGGTCAAGATTCTCCGAAAGAAACAGATGCAATTTTAGCAGAAGTCAATTTAGCGAAAGTTTACATTGCTCAGAAAAAATTTGATAAAGCAAAAGCGATTTTGAACCATTACATTTTAAGTGCTCGAAATTTAAAAAAATGGGAAGCGGTTGCAAATGGATATTCCGTTTTGGCTGATGTAAGTTTGAATTTGAATGAATTAGAGAAAGCGAAAGTTTTATGTAAAAAGCAATTGTTTTATGCGCAACGCTCCAATGCTTTCAATTTGAAAATCAATGCTATCAACAACCAGGCTTTGATTTATTATTTTG
>RFNX01000121.1 GCA_009926905.1 Flavobacteriales bacterium | reverse complement strand
ACTCACAGTACCATTCATTTTCATGCGATTTACACTATTCGTCATCGTATAAATACCGCTGTTCCAGCGGGTGCCGAAGATGTTGTTTGCGTTATTTACAGGATTGTTGCCACCACGATACCAAGCTGAAGATGCTAAGGTCGCAGTGCTTGCATTATTTGGAGGAGGAGAACCAATTGGTTGAGAATACGCCAAATATGACGTTAATGAAAACAAACTAAATAGAATTTTCTTTTTCATAAGCTAAAGTTTAGGGGTTAATAAAAAACGTTTAAAAAATTACTTTTAAAAATATGTTTACCATTACTTTGAATTGCATTTAGTGTATAGAAATAAACACCATCCTTAAGTTTGTTTCCTTGGTTATCTTTTCCATCCCACTTCAATTGTGGATTTTGGCTTTCAAAAACAACATTTCCCCACCGATTTAACACTTCAAAATCTAACTCTTTTAAGTTATAAACACTTAAATCAAAGTTGTCATTTGTAGAATCATCATTTGGAGAAAATACATTAACATTGAATTGATCAATGCTATAAGTTAATTCGAAAAGTTCAATAAAATCAATCAAATAGTAGGTAGTAGGAACGAAAAACAATTCACCTGAAATTGAATCAAAATATGGAGAGTTTACAAAATGTGTAAAAAAATCATCACTTAAAGTATCTCCAAACCAACCAATAGTTAAGTAATTTTCATCCCCAGTTGCAATGAACTCTGATTCGATGTTTTTCCAATTTAATGTATCATCGATATATCCACCATTATTTTTAATTGTTGGTATAAAATTGAAGGCTTTAAATGTTGAAAAATCAGCTAAATCGTAATTCGAAAAATGTGCACCAATATTTTTTACGCTTGCGTTATACCCATCTGCTCTATTAATTTTCATTTTAAATTGATATAGAGCATTATTTTTCAAGGGTTTAATTAATTTGGTAGATATATACTCTGACCATATTGCCCTTCTCCCTTGATTATCATAAGTAATATCTTGACTAACAATTCCACAAAACGCATTCCCTTCAAAAGCATCTTGACACCCATAAGCCCAGTTACAACAGGGAAACATTTGTTCGTTGCAAATATTAAAGTAATCACTTGTTGCTTGTGTTGGTGTGTACCAACCATTTACCGCCAAGTCAATCCACATCTCATTTGGGAAAGCTGAAGTGTTTGTTGGACAAGTGTCAAAATATTCAAAACTTGGGTTTTCAATGTAATCGTTTGTTACATTCACCCATGTTTGAGCTTTTGGTTTTAAGATACCAAAACAAGGAAAAAGAATTGTTAAAATTAAAATGAATCTAATCATGCTTGAAAGATAATACTTTATTTTTTTAACGCCAAATATGGTGTAAAATTTATTTGAACTCACGTCATATTTGTCACATGTTGTTGACAGAAGACATTATGTTTCTCAAGGAATTTGGTTTAAATCTGAGACGTTTGCGTGAAAAAAACAATCTATCACAGTCCCAAATAGCATTTGAATTAGGAACAAGTACACGACAATATCAACGTATTGAGTATGGCGAAATAAACACTGGTTTATTAACTTTGAAGCGTTTATCAAGGATATTTAATGTTTCAATGTTTGATTTATTAAATACTCATAAATAAAATAAAAAATCGTTTCATAGTATTCGTCTTTTCAACGAATCAACTGAAAAAAACCTTGTTTTACAATTTCTTGACTTTGGCTTTTAAAAACATAAAAATAGATGCCATCTTCGTAATTTTCGCCTGACCAAGTTGGATTGTTTTTATCTAAACTTATGATTTCATTCCCCCAACGGTTTAGAATAGTCATTTCCCAATCATCAATACCAATAACGTTAGGATAAAAAAGATTATTTATACTGTCGTTATTAGGAGTGAAGACATTTGGAATAGAATACTCAAAAAACTCAACTAAAGAAAAATCGTCAAAATAATAGTATTCACTTGCCAAATACATTCCTTCCCAAT
>RFNX01000614.1 GCA_009926905.1 Flavobacteriales bacterium | reverse complement strand
ATTGAGAATGCAAATCTGAAAGCGAATGAGACGAATGATAATTCCAACAAGTTGGGCAATGACAAGCAAAAAAATCGATGTAAACCGTTTTACCTTGGTCTAAATAATCATAAAGCGAATGCTGATTTCCATTGATATCTGTTAATGTAAAATCAGACGCAATTGACCCATTCTCCAATTGTCCGAAAGAGAAAAAACTACTCCAAAAAATGAATGTGAAAGCTATTAAACGATTATGAAATTTCATATCCTAAGTTTATGTTTTTATTTACAACGATTCAAATTGAAATTTCTTGTTAAAAAAATTATTTTAAGTCAAATTACTTCATTAATACAAAAAACCCGCCTTTTACAACTGGTTTAATTCTACATTCTCAATTTTAAATTCTTAATTTAAAGAAGCCATTTTCTCCTCCAACAAAGCAATCTTAGCCAAAGCATCTGATTCTTTTTTGCGTTCGTTTGTGATAACTGCTTCTGGAGCACCAGCTACAAAACGTTCGTTGCTTAATTTCGATTGTACACTTTTCAAAAATCCTTTTGTGTAAGTCAATTCTTCTGAGATTTTCGCTTTTTCAGCTTCCACATCAATCGTATCGCCAAACGGAATGAAGTACTCATTTCCAGCAACGATGAACGAATTCGCATTGGCAACTTTGTCTTGAACGTACTCCAAAACGGATAGATTACCCATTTTCACAATGATCGAATCAAAACCTGTTTCAAGCATTTGGGTTTTTCGAATGAATAATTCCAATTTCACTTTCGTTGCAATGTTGTTGCTTTTACGAATGTTACGGATGTTTGTAATCACTTCTGAAGCTAAATCAAATTGTTTTAAATTTTGTGCATCAAACGATGTTACGCTTGGCCAAGCAGCAATGATGATGTCATCACCTTCAGCTCTTTCGCGCAACGCATGCCACAATTCTTCTGCAACAAATGGCGTAAACGGATGCAACACTTTCAATAAATTCTCAAAGAAAGATTTCGTTGCTTCCAATGTTTTTGCGTCAATTGGTTGCTCGTAACCTGGCTTAACCATTTCTAAATACCACGAACAGAAATCGTCCCAAACCAATTTGTAAATCGCCATCAAAGCTTCAGAAATTCTGAATTTATCAAACAAGTCATTGATTTCAACCACTACTTTTTGGAAACGGTTTTCAAACCATTCAATCGCCACAACAGATGATTTTGGTTGCTCAATATCGCGTACTTCCCAAGAGGAAACCAAACGGAAAGCATTCCAAATTTTATTCGTGAAGTTACGTCCTTGCTCGCATTGAGAACTGTCAAAAGGTAAGTCATTTCCAGCTGGAGAAGAAATCAAAATTCCAACACGAACGCCATCTGCACCGTATTTTTCTATCAATTCAATCGGATCTGGAGAATTCCCCAACGATTTCGACATTTTACGTCCTAATTTATCGCGAACAATTCCAGTGTAATATACATTTTTGAAGGGTAAATCACCCAAATATTCGTAACCAGCAATGACCATTCTTGCCACCCAGAAAAACATAATTTCAGGTGCTGTCACTAAATCATTTGTAGGATAATAGTACTTTATTTCTTCGTTTCCAGGTCGTGTCAATCCGTTGAAAACAGAAATCGGCCACAACCAACTCGAGAACCACGTATCCAGAACGTCTTCATCTTGACGCAAATCAGCCAATTCAATTGTTTTTCCTGCACGTTCAGTTGCTAAAATCAATGCTTCTTCAGCTGTTTTTGCAACCACGTAATCGTTTGTTCCGTTTCCGAAATACCAAGCTGGAATGCGATGTCCCCACCACAATTGACGTGAAATACACCAATCTTTTACGTTTTCCATCCAGTGACGATAGGTATTTTTGAACTTATCCGGATGAAATTGAATATTTCCATTCATAACATTATCCAAAGCCGGTTGCGCCAATTCTTTCATCGACACAAACCATTGCAATGATAATTTTGGTTCAATTACCGCATTCGTTCTTTCAGAAAAACCAACTTTATTGATGTGGTCCTCGGTTTTCACCAAATAACCTTTTTCGTCTAATTCTTTTTCAATCAATTTACGAACTTCAAAACGATCTTTTCCTTCGTAATGCAAGCCGTTTTTATTCAAAGTTCCATTCTCGTTGAAAACGTCGATTGTTTCCAAATTGAATTTAATTCCCAGTTCATAATCGTTGATATCGTGAGCTGGTGTAACTTTCAAACAACCTGTTCCAAATTCCATATCAACGTATTCATCTGCAATGATTTGAATCTCACGATTGATAAGCGGAACTAATGCTTTTTTACCGTGTAAATGTTTGTAGCGTGCATCGTTTGGATTCACACAGATTGCAGTATCGCCCAAAATTGTTTCAGGACGCGTTGTTGCAATTGTCAACCATTCGTCATCCGAACCGGCAACTTTATAACGCACATAAAACAAGCGAGAATTAACTTCTTTGTATAGAACTTCTTCGTCAGAAACGGCAGTCAATGCTTCTGGATCCCAGTTTACCATTCGAACACCGCGGTAGATTTTTCCTTTTTTGAATAAGTCCACAAACACATCTAAAACAGATTCGGAATATTCAGCATCCATCGTGAAATGCGTGCGTTCCCAATCACATGAAGCACCTAATTTTTTCAATTGTTCTAAGATGATTCCTCCGTGTTTGTCTTTCCATTCGAAAGCGTGTTTCAAAAATTCATCGCGCGTCAAATCTGTTTTTTTGATGCCTTCCGCTTTCAATTTCTGAACAACTTTTGCCTCTGTGGCAATAGATGCGTGGTCTGTTCCAGGAACCCAACACGCGTTTTTACCCAACATTCTCGCACGACGAACCAAAACGTCTTGAATCGTATTATTTAACATGTGTCCCATGTGTAAGACTCCTGTCACATTTGGTGGAGGAATGACGATTGTATAAGCTTCTCTGCTGTCAGGTGTTGAATGAAAATAGTTCTTTTCCATCCAGTATTTATACCATTTTTCTTCCGCTGCTCCAGGCTCGTACGTCTTTGGGATTTCCATATAAAATAATTTTAAGGTGGCAAAGATAAGGATTAAGAGTTAGGAGTTGAAAACTGAAAACTGAAAACTGAAAAATTAAGTGGAAATTAGAGGTGAAAAGTTTCAAGTGAAAATTAAAACAGTTGACTTCGAGAGCCTCAGTCAACAGTTGACTGAGGCTCTCGAAGTCAACTGTCATTCCCTCATTTCTCATAAAATCCTAAAGTCAAAAATCTTAATGTCCTATTGTCTTAAAGTCCTAAAATCCTAACATCCCAAAACAAAAAAAAGGCACCCTTTGCAGAGCACCTTTCCTTGAATAAATAATTTCGAATTAGTTTTTCGGAGCTTCCATTGGAACTTCTTTTTGAGGAAGAACTGTTCCTTTAATTGTTAAAACAACTGGATCGCCACCATCTGAAGTAACAGTAATTGTTTTCGTAAATGGACCTACTCTTTTTGTATCGTAAGAAACACTGATTTTACTTTTCTTTCCTGCAGCAACTGGTTCTGTTGGTTTCTCAGCAGCAGTACAACCACAGCTCGTTTGTACGTTTGAAATTGTAACCGGTTTTTTAGATGTGTTTTTGAATTCAAAAATGAACAAATCTTTGTTGTCATATTGAACTGAGTCACGAACGATTTCCAATGTGGTAAATTTCAATGCTTGTTTTGCAGGCGCTGGTTTCGTTTCTGTTTTTTGAGAAAATGCTAAACTTGAACAAATCAAGGTAAATGCTAAAAATAAATGTTTCATGGTTTTCAAATTTTAAACAATAGTATAACTTAAATTAAAAGTGTCGTAAACTTTAACACAAAATTAAGAATTCAAATAACATACCAAAACATCATTTACTGAAGAAAAAGTGTTCTTTTGCATTTCACCAATTTCTTGTTTTGATTCCAAACAACTTCTGTAATTCCTTCTTCTTCTTGTGCTTTCACTGTAGATTCTCCTTCAAAACTCAATAAATACCAATGCGTTTTCTTCAAAAATGATTTTTCGCGCATTTCATATACGTGATACGTATTCAATAATTTACGTTGAACTTCAAGTTTACCAATCAATCCACATTCTTCTTCGATTTCACGAATAGCCGTTTCTTTTGAACCTTCACCTTTTTCCATTTTACCCTTTGGAATGTCCCATTTTCCATGCCGTTTGATGTACAAACCTCCTTTTTCACTTTCAACAATTCCTCCTGCAGCCTCAATGTACTTAAAATTAAAGAAAAAGGATAAAAGCGCTTTTTTAGCATTTTCTGAAACAACTTGAGAAACAGGAAATTCCAATTTCGAAACCAATTCCTGATAATTTTCAGGTTGAAAAGTGGGTTGAAAAGGCAAATTATCAATTTCAATTTCCGTGAAATAAATTACCCTTTCTTCAATGAAAACTTTATACTTTTGTGCCATGATTGAAAACAAAGATAGAGCTTTAAAAGTTGCCGAATTGCTTTTGAAAGTGAAAGCCGTAAAATTGCAACCGAACGATCCATTTACATGGGCATCAGGATGGAAATCTCCCATTTATTGTGACAACCGTGTTACGCTTTCGCATCCAAATGTGAGAACGTTTATCCGCCAAGCATTTTGTGAGTGTATTTTAGAAATGTTCGGAAAACCTGATGTAATCGCTGGTGTGGCAACAGGAGGTGTTCCTCAAGGAGTTTTAATCGCACAAGAATTAGGTTTGCCATTTATCTACATTCGCAGTTCTGCCAAAGGACACGGAATGGGAAATTTAATCGAAGGCGCTTTCGAACCGGGACAAAAAGTAATCGTTATCGAAGACTTGATTTCAACTGGCGGAAGCAGTATCAAAGCTGTTGAGTCGCTGAAAGAAGCAGGTTTAATTGTCAAAGGATTGGCTGCGATTTTCACTTATGGTTTCAAGCAAGCCTCTGAAAATTTCAAAAATGCTGATTGCCCTTTTGTGACTTTAACAGATTATACGTTCTTAATCGAACAAGCTTTGAATTCAAATTATGTGACAGAAAATGATTTAGCACAACTTCAAAATTGGAGAGAAAACCCGTCCGTTTGGATGCAAAACAAATAACTTATGGAATTAAACAGCAACAAAGTAATCGTAAATGCTTCAAAAGAGGCAATCATTTCATTTTTATCAAATGCTGAAAACATTTGGGATTTGTTACCACAAGACAAAGTTTCTGATTTCAAAGCAACAACAGAACAATGCTCGTTCAAAGTACAAGGTGGAATTACGATTTCATTGATTGAAGACGGTGCAACTGAAAACGAATTGTATTTGAAATCAGGCGAAAAAGTACCGTTTTCGTTCAAGTTAACTGTAAAATTATCTGAAGTAGAAGGTGGAACAG
>RFNX01000052.1 GCA_009926905.1 Flavobacteriales bacterium | reverse complement strand
GTGGACCTACTGATTATGAGTCAGTTGCTCTAACCGAATGAGCTATAGGACCGTTCCGAATTAAATCGGAGTGCAAAAATAATATTTTCTTCAAATTTTCGAATAAAAAAAATACATTTTAGGCAAATTAATCTGATTTTTATAACTATTCAACTAAAAAAGAGAAGATTATTTAATTTGTGATTTATCAATAACGACATATTTTGCATCAATAATCAGTCCTTAAAGAGGCGTGTCTTCCGATTAATATTCTGAAAGCTAAACTTAGAATTAACAAAGCAAATAGAGCTATTATACTATACATATTTTCTTTTTCTTAATTAAACCATATGAGTGAATTCATTATAATAAAACACTTTTAAATAAGATTTATGACTTGATTCAAACAAGATATATTGTAATTACTTTTGTATCATGAAATTGAGAATTTACACATTTACTTTAGTTCTACTTTCCGCTTTACTAATCGCTTGCGAAACTGATTCTAATAAAGTGAAAGACTTAAACGATATTCGACCAAAATCGGAAGGAAAGAAAAATAAAAAATCAGAAACAACTATAAATAAAGACACACTTCAACCCTATTTAGAAGCATACAATCA
Source organism: Flavobacteriales bacterium (assembly GCA_009926905.1). Lineage (GTDB taxonomy): Bacteria > Bacteroidota > Bacteroidia > Flavobacteriales_D > Crocinitomicaceae > UBA952. The sequence goes on along the minus strand of RFNX01000052.1, from coordinate 828 downwards.
AGATTCTGTTGCATTAGAAATAGTAAACTTAAGTAATTTAGAATCAAAGCATTTTATCAATCGTTTTCAACCTTTAGTTTCAACTAATTATTCGTTAACTACGAAAGATTCAACTTTGGAAATAACGCATACATATTGGTCATTTAAAGATTCATTGTACACGAATAATGCATTTTTTAATTGGCTAGATATTGAGAAAAATTCGAAAATTTACAATCCAAAAGCACTTGAAAAATTGTTTTTTATGGCAATAATTTGTGATAACAGTATTGACTTTATTTCTGCTTCCAAAAACTTAGATCCATTGAATTGGTTGCGTTTTGTGAAATTCAACAGAAAATACAAATCGATTTCATACATTTTGATTCAAAAAAGAAAATCGAAGATGCAATGGTTTACTTTTACAGCCAATAAACTCACTGAAATTAAGAAAAAATGAAAATAATAGACCGCGGATTCATTCGCATTTCTCCTACTCAAAAATTCATCGATTGGGCTAAATCCGTATCTGAAGAAACACCGTTTTTTGACAACACTCCCGAAGCGAGCATCTATTTAATCGAAGATGATTTCTGGGAAGATGAAAAAGTCCTTGAAAAATATTTCAAAAAAATTGCGAAACAAGAATTTGCAGCATTTGAAGAAGACAAAGAATCACAACCTGATTGTTCTGACTTAGAGTTATTTACGAGTTATTTCGATGCTGAATTGGGAACATTTGTTTACGATTTGTTGGGTAATTCCATTCAGTCAGAAAAAGTTTAAATTACTTAAAACTTTATCGCAATGAGAAAATTTCTTCTTTTTGGATTTCTAAGTTTTTTAGCT
>RFNX01000561.1 GCA_009926905.1 Flavobacteriales bacterium | reverse complement strand
CACAAGAATAATCAAACTCTATCCCCTGCCCGATTCTGTTTGGACCTGAACCAAGAACGATTACTTTCTTTTTATCGCTTACTATACTCTCGTTTTCGTATTCAAAAGTGGAGTAATAATAAGGCGTTTTTGCTTCAAATTCAGCGGCACACGTATCGACCAACTTATAAACGCGATTGATTCCAAGTTCTGAACGTTTTTTGTAAACTTCTGATTCCAAGCAACGCACTAAATGCGCGATTTGTCGGTCAGCATAACCTTTTTGTTTTGCTTCAAACAATAAATCCTTTGGTAAATTTTCAATGTGGAACTTTTCGATTTTGCGTTCCAATTTTATCAATTCTTCAATTTGCTTTAAAAACCAACTATCAATTTTTGTCTTTTCAACGATTTTAGCCATAGGAATTCCAAGCTTGATTCCGTCGTAAATATGAAACAAACGGTTCCAACTTGCGTGACCTAATGAATGTAAAATTGTATCTTGATTTGTTAATTCTTTTCCGTCAGCGCCCAATCCATTTCTATCAATTTCCAAGGACTGACAAGCTTTTTGTAAGGCTTCTTGGAACGAACGTCCGATTCCCATTACTTCACCAACAGATTTCATTTGTAAGCCCAATTCTCTGTTTGTTCCAGGGAATTTATTGAAGTTCCAACGCGGGATTTTTACAATAACATAATCCAAAGTTGGTTCAAAAAGTGCCGAAGTTGTTTTAGTGATTTGATTTTTTAATTCATCTAAATGGTAACCAATCGCCAGTTTCGATGCAATTTTAGCTATCGGATAACCTGTAGCTTTTGAAGCCAAAGCAGACGAACGCGAAACACGCGGATTGATTTCGATGGCAATAATATCTTCTTTTTCGTCAGGAGAAACTGCAAATTGAACATTACACCCACCGGCAAAATTTCCAATTGAACGCATCATCAAAATCGCCATATCGCGCATTTTCTGAAATGTCGTATCTGATAATGTCATTGCAGGAGCAACCGTGATTGAATCTCCAGTATGAATTCCCATCGGATCAAAATTCTCAATCGAACAGATGATAACCACATTGTCATTTGCGTCGCGCAACAATTCCAATTCGTATTCTTTCCAACCTAAAAGCGCTTTGTCAATCATCACTTCGTGAATCGGCGACAATTGTAAACCTCTTTCTAATAAATTATCAAATTCTTTTGGTTCATGTAAAATCGATGCACCAGAACCACCAAGTGTGTATGAAGGACGAATACACAATGGGAAACCAAATTCCTGTGCGATTTCTTTTCCTTCTAAAAATGATTTTGCTGTTTTTTGTGGCGCCATTCCCACACCGATTTCTAGCATCAACTCTCTAAATGCTTCGCGGTTTTCAGTGATTTCAATCGCAGCGATGTCAACGCCAATTAATCGTACTCCATATTCTTCCCAAATACCTAATTCATCACATTTAATACAAAGATTTAAAGCTGTTTGTCCGCCCATTGTAGGAAGCACCGCATCGATTTTATGATTTTTCAGAATTTCGATGATACTTTCAGGTTCTAACGGTTGTAAATAAACATTATCAGCAACCACTTTATCCGTCATAATCGTCGCAGGATTTGAGTTGATCAATGTCACTTCAATTCCTTCTTCTCTTAAAGATCGAGCTGCTTGAGAACCAGCATAGTCAAATTCACAAGCTTGACCTATAACAATTGGACCGCTTCCAATTATTAGAACGGATTTAATAGATAAATCTTTTGGCATAGGAGTTTCAATTTACTTAATTTTAGAGCGTTTGTTCGCTGTAAATTGAGCGCAAATTTAACCTTTATAAAACAATTATTTCAGAATAAATTTCACTGTTTTTTAACAACTCAAAGGATAATGTTAATTACAACTGAAAATGAGGGATATAATTTTAATTTAAAACGAAACTTGGGAAATTTGTAACACCAAATAAAAATTAAGTTATTACAGCACAATCTAACTTTCAAAGTGATTCTAAAGTTTAACCCTTTTAGTTTTAAAATCAATTTTGTTCAAACAATCTCACTTTATCGTATTTGTTTCTTACTTTTTAAACTAAATTTGAAATATGAGGGAAATTTACAATGCACTACACAAAAACTTAAGTGCTGCGCGACTTACATACATACTTGCACTGATTTGCATTGCAATTTTCGCGGCTATCAAACATTTTATGGTTAGCCCGATTATTTCAGATGAACTATTGACAAAATTCGGGGCGCCAACAGCAATCGAAATTTACAATTTTCAATATTGGGGAATCGTTTCCAACAGTTTTGTACATTATGAAAACGGACATTTCATTTTGAATCTGACAGGCTTGATTTTATTGGGTTCTTACGTCGAACGTAGAATTGGTTTTTCTAAATTTTTCTTCCTTGGTTTATATTCTTCGTTGGTAAGCTCCGCCTTTCAATTAGCTTTTTCAGACGACGCTGGGATAGGACTTTCTGGTGTAAATTATACGCTCTTTGGATTCATATTCTACAAATCATTCTACGATTTACGATTCAAAATGGTGACTAAAAACTTCACATTGATGGGAATGTTATTCTTCATTCCGATTTGTGAATACATGAACCTTTACTCCGATTGGAACGTTGCAACCATCGCTTTGATTAGCGGATTTATGGTGGGCGCAATTTTCGGAATGATGGACAATTTTAATTCCAAAATAGCAAAACTTAGCTTGATAATCGGCTTTGTTTTTTCGATTGTTTCGTTAATTTACACACCGTGGTCGTCGCAATGGAACTGTGCTCTTGGTATTCGAAACCATGACAAAGGAAAGACCAAAGAAGCAAAAAAATATTACGAAGCTGCACACGTTTGCAACCCACAAGCAAATTGTGCCAACGACAATTTAAAAATTATCAAAGTGCATGAACTTTCTGGATTGGCGCTCATGGCTCACAATCGTGGACAATACATTAAAGCTAGAAAATATTACGATCAGATTCTACAAATCGACCCGAGTAATCAATGGGCAATTAACAATAAAAAACGTTTACCTTGACACCAAAAATAATTCAACACCAAGATTTACAATTAGAGTATTTTGTGAA
>RFNX01000338.1 GCA_009926905.1 Flavobacteriales bacterium | reverse complement strand
TTAATTTTTTTGTTTTTCTGAAGGAACTTATCAACGACAATTTTTGAAATCTTGTTTATATCGACTTGTAAAAAAACTTCTAGATGTAATTTCAAGAAATGTTTTGGGTATAAAATTTGTTATTATTTCTACAAATTACTTCGAAATGAATAATTTTAAACGCTTAATAATACTGGCTAATATTTAATTATGAAACTAAAAACACTACTTCAACTTCTTGTAATTGTTTTGTTTACAAATCAACTAAAAGCTCAAAACACGGCTTGTATTTATCAAATCAATTTTAATATTGATCAAGATCTTGTTGTTCCAACACGTGTTCGAGTAGGAAATCAAACGACTACAACAGGTCAATTTAATACAGTTCAATCATTTCCTCAATCGTTAACAGATTCAGTACTTAATTTAGTTACGCGAACTGTTTCGAAGCAATTAGGAGCTACTGCCGCTATCGTTTATAAGAAGAATCGAAGAGGAAATGATGTTATGTCTCAGAATTTTGGAGCACAATTAGGTGGAATGCCTCGCAATCGATTGAGAAAAGCCGTTTTAGCGGAAGAAAAAGATTATTATGTGCGTGTTCGAATTCGTTACGAAAAAAGGGGAGGGGCAGGAATTACTTTAGGTGGAACACAAATTTCCCAGCACCGACCAGTTGTTATCATGCGCATTACAGCTTGGGATGTGGAACGTAAAAAACTATATAATAAAAAGGTGAAAGCGAAAGATTTTTCACGATTAAGAAGTGTTCAACGCACTGCAATGAATGTAACTGTACAACAAAATGAGGTTTTATCTCCTCAAGATATTTACAATATGCTTGTTAAAGCAACGGAAGTGTACGAGAAATAATTTTTGTTTAGTAACTTTAGCTCGCAAATGGACAAAATACACATACGTATAGGAACAGCGCCCGACAATCAAATGGTTCTTGAATCGCAAGGAGTAGACGCTTATCATTTAGAATTGTTTTCAGATACTGATGGCAACGTTTTCATCACAGATTTAAATTCTGTGAACGGTACTTTTGTAAATGGAAAACAATTGCGTGGATTTATGATGTTGTCTGAAGGCGACAAGGTTGTTTTAGGGCACTATTTTACTTTTCGTTGGGAAAATTTCATTCAGAAACCAAGGTCAATTATCGAGGAAAAGACTGTTACAACTGCAGCTCAGAAACCTTTGCAAAATAAAGTTATTGAAAAACAGAATGAGAAGGAACAAGTTACTGTTCCAAAAAACATTGACAAGCAATTGGTCGTTATTTATTCCTTGATTGTTCTTGTACTCACTTTATTGGCGTTTTTGTTTTAAGTTTGAAATTGTTTGGAGACTTAAACGAATAAAAAAGATTGTAAAATTTTATCAATTCGAATACTATTTTAAGAAATAATTAGTAATATTGCACCCCAATTCGGATAGAGTGGTTAAAAAATAGAACATGGACTTAATTAGACAAATTCAGAAAGAACTTTTAGAAGCGAAAGAATTGCCAGCTTTTGGAGCAGGTGACACTGTTATAGTATCTTATAAAATTGTAGAGGGAACGAAAGAGCGTATTCAGCAGTTCCAAGGTGTTGTTTTACAACGCAGAGGTGTTGGTAACACAGAAACATTTACAGTACGTAAAATGTCTGGAAACATTGGTGTTGAGCGTATTTTCCCAATCACTTCTCCATTTTTAGATGCAGTTACTGTTGTTAAACGTGGTGCTGTTCGTAGAGCTCGTATTTTCTACTTCCGTGAAAGAACTGGAAAATCTGCTCGTATCCGTGAGAAAAAACATTTCGCGAAATAATAAGCGACTTAAATATTTTGAAAGGGAAGTGAAAGCTTCCCTTTTTTTATGTTCAGAATTTTAGTGCGCAAAAAAATACCAATAACAATTGAATGCTATTGGATTTTTATCAAATGAATTTATACACCAAATTGTCTTAAGTGATGATCCAAGTGTTTATAAAACATATTGTTCCATTCAGTTGCTTTTAAAACCCCAAAAGAATGGATTCTTTTTCTCAAAATAGCCAGGACCTAATTCTTGAGTTTTTTTGATGTGTTCAATCAAACGCGCTTTTTCTTTTTCAAAATTTT
>RFNX01000067.1 GCA_009926905.1 Flavobacteriales bacterium | reverse complement strand
TTTCTTACCAGTTATCGGAAACCAAGCGCCAGCTTTCACTGTAGCATCATTTGCAACAACAATACATTGCTTTCCTTTGATATAGCCAATAACGACTACCACACCTCCTGAAGGACAACCACCGTGTTCTTTGTACATTCCATAACCAGCCAAAGCACCAATTTCAACACGTTCAGTGTTTGGGTCTAACAACAAGTCAATGCGCTCGCGTGCAGTCAATTTACCGCTAGCGTGCAATTTTTCAACGCGTTTTTTTCCACCACCTTCGTATATTTTCGAAAGTTGTTGTTCCAATGCGCTAATTTTTAAACGCATTTGGTCATCGTTGAAATTGAACTCTAATTCTTTTGAAGAAATTGCCATGTTTTTGTTTTGGGATTCAAATATAACAAAAGAACTTTGAGTTAAATCCAAGGTTTTGAACAAATCGAACACAAATTGAATTCCCTATGAAATCTTGCTATGTTTAGGCTTTTTCCTAAATTCACAAATAAAAATTAAAATTCCATTTATGAGTCATTCACACATAGCTGAATCTGAAACAAAAAAGCCTAGAAATCTACTGACGGTTTACATTTTAATTGCCATGCTTGCTGGTGCTATTTTAGGTTCTATCATTCATAATTATTACGACAAGGAAACTGCCTTAAAAATAAGTACGAACATCAAACTTTTAGCGACTGTTTTCATTCGTTTGGTACAGATGATCATTGCACCTTTGGTGTTTTCTACATTAGTAGTTGGAATTGCGAAATTAGGCGACATCAAAGCTGTTGGACGAATAGGAGGAAAGGCTTTGGGCTGGTTTTTTACAGCATCGTTTATTTCATTGGTAATTGGATTGTTTTGGGTAAACATTCTGAAACCTGGCTTGGGATTGAATCTTTCTGATGTCGATGTAACCGCAGCTTCAGAAGTGACAGAAAAAACACAATCATTTTCAGTTCAAAATTTCGTGGAACATATTATTCCAAAGTCGATTTTTGAAGCAATGGCAATGAATGAAATCTTGCAAATCGTTATTTTTTCTATCTTTTTTGGTTTAGCAGCCGCTTCAATTGGCGACAATTCAAAACCTGTAATAAGCGGCTTAGATAAGTTTTCTCATATCATTTTGAAAATGGTGAATTATGTGATGAAGTTTGCGCCAATCGGAGTTTTTGGAGCAATTGCAGGAGTTTTTGCTGTAAAAGATGTATCCGATTTAATGATGACTTACACAAAATTCTTTAGTTCATTCTTGGTTGGAATCACTTCACTTTGGATTGTTCTTTTGCTTGTAGGTTATTTATTTCTTGGAAAGCGATTGAAAACCTTATTGCAACGCATTGTTAGTCCATTAGTAATTGCATTTGGAACGACTAGTAGCGAAGCTGTTTTCCCTAAATTAACGGAAGAATTGGAGCGCTTTGGTATCAAAGATAAAATCGTTTCTTTTATGTTGCCATTGGGTTATTCTTTCAATTTGGACGGAAGTATGATGTACATGACTTTTGCGAGTATGTTTATAGCGCAAGCGTATGGTGTGCATTTGGATTTGGCGACGCAAATGACGATGTTAATTGTCCTAATGCTTACCAGTAAAGGAATTGCAGGTGTTCCAAGAGCAAGTTTGGTGGTGGTTGCAGCGACTTGTGGTATGTTTAACATTCCTATTGAAGGAATTGCATTGATTTTACCGATAGATCATTTCTGCGATATGTTCCGCAGTGCGACAAATGTTTTAGGAAACTCAATCGCAACTTCGGTAGTAGGGCAGTGGGAGCAAGGGAAAGAATAGTCTATAGTACTGATTTCAGAACTTCTTTATCAACATCGTGTTTTCCTTCAAAGTGAATCGTTTGAAATCCCATTTTTTGATATACTTCAATTTCGGATAATTGTTG
>RFNX01000407.1 GCA_009926905.1 Flavobacteriales bacterium | reverse complement strand
GTCCATTCCGATTACTGGCTTAACAGGGTTATCGCCCATTTCACCGTAATAGGTAAGTCCACCAGAGAGGTCAATGAGTGACTGATTGTCGAAGGCAAAGAAGACAGCCTTTCGAACATCCAAGCAATCAAGGTGACCTGCTGAGTTATTAGCTGCAAGGTATGTAGTGTAAGGATCGTAGTTATTCATTCTACGGTTCTTCTTTGTTGGATCTTCGAAGAATGCAACGTTATTTGATGGTTGCAATCCATCCATGTTGATGCCGTTAGGAATCTGATCTTCAAGATCAATCTGATCGCGGACATCTTCATCCATACCAAATGTGACAACGATGTCATCTGGATAAGGAGTACGGATTGGATCTGATGACTTCTTCCAATTTGGGTTACGAACGAGAACCATTTCATCGTTGATTGCATACTTCTTAATCATGTATGGACCAGATGACATTGGGCGAAGGTCGTACTTATCTCCAGTGTCCTTAGCTTGTGGAACTGGTCCACCAGCTAGGTATGTGAGGTAGTAGTTAAAGTCAGGGACTGTACGAGATAGATTAAATGTAATCGTACGGTTGTCCTTTGAACAATTAATTGACTTGTCAAAGAGTGCCTGTCCTGTCTTCTTGTATGGACCCTTATAGGCAGATGATCCATCTTTTGCCTGAGGGATATCTAGCCATGACAGTGGGTATGCAGGTCCTTCTACATATACATCAGTTGCAAATGTACGAGACCATCCGTACTTCACATCAGCGCATGTAACTGGCTTGCCATCTTCCCATGAGACTCCGGGACGCAATGTAAATGTCCAAGTCTTTGCTTTGTTGCTTGGCACACCAGTGTTAGTTGCCATATCAGCAACAAGAGTGGCTCCATCTTTTCCTGGTACTGGCTTGTATGAGACAAGTGTTCGCATTACGTATGAACCAAGGAATGCGATATCGCGACCTGTGTAGATACGTTGTGGATCTAGATTAGGAAATTGCTCAGCGTGTGTGTAGTAATTCAAAGTTCCACCAGTAACTGGCTTCGCTGTTGCAGCGTTAGCTGAATTCATGCCACCTACTAGAACTACCGATGCAGCGAGTGCCACAACACTTGTAGTTGCAATGAGGCGACGAGCAGTAATTTTCATTACTGACATATGTCCTCCTTATGAGTACGTCTCATCTCGCGGCCGCGACATGAGTTAGAACTTTGCTGAGTACACAACATGGACCCAAAAGATCCACTTCGTACTGCGGCAATATCCCTCAACCTACTAGTGTGGTTAAGGAAACC
>RFNX01000053.1 GCA_009926905.1 Flavobacteriales bacterium | reverse complement strand
ATTTTTTACTTGCACCAAAGTCAATGTCGCCTTCATCAATGGCTGTAACAAGCGTCTTTTTTGTTAAACCTAATGCTTTCATTTTTGGTAATTCTGAGTCAGAAACCACCAAAATTCTTTGGAAAATAATGTTTTTTACACGGTTTTCAGGATACCATGCGCAACCACGATTTTTGAAAGCAAAAGTTACAAATATTAAACTTATTCCGAATCCAATTCCGTAATATTTTAAACGTTTAAAGAAGTTTTCCATTTTTACAAAAAAAAAGCCGAGCGAACTCGGCTTGTGAGATTAAATAGTGATTAAAGAATTGCATCTAATTTAGCTGCTAAAGTTGCTTTTGGAACTGAACCAACTACTTTGTCTACTACCTCGCCGTTCTTAATAAATAGAATTGTCGGGATGCTTCTTACTCCAAATTTTGCAGAAACCTCTGAACTTGAATCAACATTTACTTTTCCAACGACTGCTTTTCCTTCGTATTCTGTATGTAATTCATCAACAAGAGGACCAACAACACGGCAAGGACCGCACCATTCTGCCCAAAAATCTACCATAACTGGTTTATCTGAATTCATTACTAACTCATCAAAGTTTGCATCTGTAAAATCTAATGCCATTTTATTTTGTTTATTTTGTTAATACTCCCCAATTTTGGGCTAAAATTACTTCAATTTAATCTAACAATTAAAAAGCCAAAGTTATTTTTTGTCAAAAAGTCAGTTTTATTTTAATTCTTGTTTCAAATAGTGCGCCGTGTAAGATTTTTCAGTAAACTCTTTTACAATTTTTTCTGGAGTTCCTTCACATATAATTTGTCCACCTTTCATTCCACCTTCTTTTCCAACGTCAATAATATAATCAGCCACTTTGACAATGTCTAAGTTGTGTTCTATGACAACCATTGTATTTCCTTCATCGACTAATCTTTGTAGTACACCAACAAGTAAACGAATGTCTTCAAAATGTAGACCTGTAGAAGGTTCATCAAGAATGTATATCGTTTTTCCAGTAGCTTTTTTAGATAGTTCTGTTGCTAATTTTATTCGTTGAGCTTCACCTCCAGAAAGAGTAGTGGATGATTGACCTAGAGTAATGTAACCCAAACCAACACTTTGAATGGTTGCAATTATGCGATGAATTTTTGGATGGTGTTCAAAGAAAATAACAGCTTCGTCAATTGTCATATTTAAAACATCTGCTATTGATTTTCCCTTGTAGCGGACTTCCAAAGTTTCGTTGTTGTAACGCTTTCCATTGCAGGTTTCGCATTCAACATAAACATCAGGCAAGAAGTTCATTTCAATCAAGCGTAAACCTCCACCGTTACAAGTTTCACATTTTCCGCCAGCTACATTAAATGAAAACCGACCAGGTTTGTAACCACGAATTTGTGCCTCAGGTAATGTTGCATAAAGTAGGCGAATATCATCAAAAACTTTTGTGTAAGTAACTGGATTCGAACGGGGTGTTCGTCCAATTGGACTTTGATCTATTTCAATGACTTTATCCAAATTCTCAATTCCTTTGATTTCAGAATAGGGCAGAGGAGTTCGGATTCCGTTTTGCAATTCATTCAAAAGAATCGGATATAATGTCTGATTAATTAAAGAAGATTTTCCACTGCCAGAAACGCCTGTAATACATGTCAATGTTCCTAAAGGAATCGTCAATGTGACATTTTTTAGATTGTGCCCAGTCGCACCTTTTAGTACTAATTTCTTACCATTC
>RFNX01000054.1 GCA_009926905.1 Flavobacteriales bacterium | reverse complement strand
TTCAATAGGTAAACCAGTTTAGTTATCAAATCTTCACTACAATCTTTTTGATTGATAATTTAGATTTTATTTCTAATTGACTAAATAAAAATAGTTCATTGTTTATCCTAATTATACTAACAAATGATAGGAATTATTATTCAAGCAAGGTTAGGTTCAACTCGTCTCCCTCAAAAAATGTTAAAACCATTTTTTAATGGAAAAGGTATTTTTGAGCTTATAACTTCAAGAATTATTGATGATTTTCCAACTATTCCAATTGTTGTTGCGACCACAACCAATCCACTTGACAACGAAATAGAAAAACTGTGTCAAAAATTGAATGTAAATTGTTATCGTGGTTCAGAAAACAATGTCTTGCAACGATTTATTGAAACTGCTGAAAAATACCAAATTTCTAAAATTGTTAGAGTTTGTGCCGATAATCCTTTTTTGAATCTGATTGCCTTAAAGGAATTGATAGAATATGGTTCAACTTCAAGTGCAGATTATATTTCATTTAGAACGAGTTTTAATAAACCAACTATTTTGACTCATTATGGTTTATGGGCAGAAATGGTTTCAACAAATGCCTTAATTAAGGCAGCAAAAATTACTGATGATAAATTACATCTTGAACATGTTACTAACTTCATCTATCTCAATGAAAATTTATTTGAGCTAGATTTAATAGAAATTCCTTCATCAATAGAGCAATATTCAAATGTAAGAATGACACTTGATACTATTGATGATTTCATGTTATTGCAAGAGATATACGAGAAAATTCCTAATTTAGATACTTCAACGGAAATGTTAATTCAAACTGTTGCAAGTAATAAAATCTGGACCGAAAAAATGAACAATCAAATCATTCAGAATACAAAATAATATGAAAAGTACATATGTAATTGGTGAAATTGGACAGAATCACAACGGTTCTGTTGATATTGCAAAATTAATTGTTGATGTTGTCTCTCGTCCTGTTATTGATAAATTGTTTGGTACAGAACTTCCAATTATGGATGCTGTAAAGATGACAAAAAGAGATTTAAAACAGGAACTTTCTAAATCTCAAATGGATAGACCTTATGATAATTCAAATTCTTTTGGAAAAACTTATGGTGAACACCGAGCGTTTTTGGAACTAGATGATGAAGCTCATTTTGAAGTTTACAAATATGCAAAAAGTAAAGGTTTAGATTTTGTTGAAACACTTTGTGCTGCAGGTTGCTTAAGTTTATTACGTTTATTTACCCCAGATAAATTGAAGGTTGCTTCAAGAGATTTGACAAACCTGCCACTTTTAGAAGCAATGGCTGAAACCAAAATTCCAATAATTCTCTCAACTGGAATGGCCGGTAAACAAGAATTAGATGATGCTTTAGAAGTAATTACAAAATATCACAACGAAATTTCCATTCTACACTGCGTTTCAGAATACCCAACACGCTATGAAAATGTAAATTTAAAAACGATTACTTATTTAAAAACTCAATATCCGCAGTTTAAGATTGGTTATTCTGATCACACGATTGGAATTTCAACCCCAATTGCAGCGATAGGAATGGGAGCTGAGATAATTGAAAAACACATCACAATTGACAGACAAATGAAAGGAACTGATCAAGCTGGTTCTTTAGCCATTGATGGAATTTACAGATTGATGAGGGATATTCGAAATTTGGATAAATCTATGGGTTTAGAAGAAATATTCATTGAACCATCCGTTAAAATTGCACGTGAAAAACTAGAACGTTCTATTGCAGTTAATAAAGAATTGTTGGTCGGGGAAATTATAAAAGAAGATGATTTACACATGCTAAGTCCTGGTGATGGTTTCAAATGGTCAGAACGCCACTTGCTGATAGATAAAAAAGTGATCAAAACTATACCAAAGGACGAAATCGTTTACAAAGACAATGTTGAGTAAAAATGTAAAATTACCAAAACTCGTAATAACCGACATTGATGGTGTTTGGACAGATGGTGGAATGTACTATGACCAAACAGGAAATGAATGGAAGAAATTCAACACATCTGATAGTGCTGGCGTACTTTTTTTAAAAATCCTAGAAATCCCAATTGCTATAATTACAGGTGAAAATACTGAAATAGTAAGAAGAAGAGCTGGAAAACTTAAAAT
>RFNX01000574.1 GCA_009926905.1 Flavobacteriales bacterium | reverse complement strand
TAAAGACTATTTAAAAGAATTAGGGTTAAATTAAAACTATTCAATGAAACAACTACAAATACTTTTTTACGAAACTTTAATTGAAAAATCAACAATTGAAGTTTTTTATGAAGACGAATCTTTTTGGCTATCTCAAAAGAAATTGGCCGAGCTTTTCGGTGTTGAAGTAAACACAGTTAATTATCATATTAAAGAAATTTTTAAAAGTCGAGAATTGGAAGCAATTCGAACTATTCGAAATTTTCGAATAGTTCAAAAGGAAGGACAAAGACAAGTTAATCGAGAGGTCGAATTTTATAATCTCGATGTAATTATCGCAGTTGGTTATAGAGTTAATTCTGTTCAAGCTACTCAATTTAGAATTTGGGCAACAAATACTCTTAAAGAATTCATTATTAAAGGATTTGTTTTAGATGATGAACGATTAAAACAAGGAAAGCAATTTGGGAAAGATTATTTTGAAGATTTACTTGAACGAATTCGAGAAATACGTGCAAGTGAGAGACGATTTTATCAAAAAATAACAGATATTTATGCTCAATGTAGTTTGGATTACGACCCTAAATCTAATACTAGTAAGCAATTTTATAAAACTGTGCAAAATAAATTGCATTGGGCTATTACAAAACAAACCGCGGCTGAAATTATTTCAGAACGATCTGATTTAACAAAGAAAAACATGGGATTGACAACATGGAAGAATTCACCTAAAGGTAAAATTCTAAAATCTGACGTAACTATTGCAAAAAATTATTTAAACGAAAAGGAACTGAAAGAATTAAATGGAGTTGTTGCAATGTATTTAGATTATGCTGAAAATCAAGCTTCTAGAAGGATTGCGATGACAATGAATGAATGGGTTAAGAAATTAGATGCATTTCTTCAATTTAACGAGTACGAACTTCTTAAAAATGCTGGAAGTATTTCACACGAGCTTGCAAAGCAATTAGTAGAAGAAAAATTTGAACAATTCAGAATTCTTCAAGACAGGGATTTTGAAAGTGATTTTGACCAACAAATAAAAAAGATAAAGTAAAAACAAAAAATGAGCCTCCAAAACCTCCAATACTGCTCCGATTTACATTTGGAATTTCCGGTGAATAAGCAATTTATTCAGAAAAACCCAATTGTTCCAAAAAGTAACTTACTGGTGCTTGCAGGTGATATTGTGCCTTTTCATTTAATCGAAAAACAAAGCGATTTCTTCAATTACCTTTCTGACAATTTTGAAAAAACCTATTGGATTCCAGGAAATCACGAATACTATCACAACGATATTTCTGAACGCATTGGAACCTTTCAAGAAAACATTCGAAATAATGTGATTTTACTCAACAATACAACAATTATTGAACAAAACACTGCCTTGATTTTCTCCACGCTTTGGTCAAAAATTGACGCATCGAAAGTGCAACAAGTGAAAAGTAGCATGAATGATTTTCGTATTATATCGAATGGGGAAGAACGATTTTCACCCGCTGATTGCACCCAACTTTTTGAAGAAAACAAACAGTTCATCGCTCCAGAATTAGAGAAACACAGCGACAAAAAACAAGTCGTAATAACGCACCACGTTCCCACCTTTCAACAGTATCCCTTGGAATACATTGGCAGTTCGATCAATAGCGCATTTGCAGTGGATTTAGACGAAATGATTGAAAAATCGAACGCGCTGGCTTGGATTTACGGACACCACCACAGAAATATTAAACCGTTTAAATCGGAAATACACAAATTTGTACCAATCAATTAGGATATGTGCAAATGAATGAACACGAGGGATTTGATACAGGAAAAAGGATTGAGCTTTAAATGTAAATTGAAAAAATGAGTAGTTTTAAAAGAAGAATATTGAAATGAAAAACAAACCTGAAATACCTAAAGATTGGACAATTCATTCATTTGGAGAGATTTTTGAATTTAAAAATGGAATTAATGCAGATAAATCAAGTTATGGTGAAGGTGTAAAGTTCATTAATGTAATGGAGGTTATTTACAATGATTCAATAACATTTGATTCAATTCCAGGTTCGGTAAAAATTAATAGTAATCAAAAAGAAGCCTATAAAGTCAAAAAAGGAGATGTTTTATTTAATAGAACTTCTGAAACGCAAGAAGATATTGGTTTGTCTGCTGTTTTTCAAGGTGAAGGAGAAGTGGTTTTTGGAGGGTTTGTAATTAGAGGACAATGCAAAGAAAAACACATAGATGATAACTTTAAAAAATATGGTTTTCGCTCCTCTTATGTAAGAAAACAAATTGTTTTAAGAGGACAAGGTGGAATTAGAACCAATATTGGTCAATCTGACCTTGAATCTGTTTATATTTTACTCCCACCACTTCCCGAACAACAAAAAATCGCCGCAATTCTCTCCAAATGGGATGAAGCAATTGAAGCACAAACCCAACTTATTGAAGCAAAAGAATTGCAGAAAAAAGCCCTGATGCAAAAATTATTGACTGGCGAAATTAGGTTTCCAGGATTTGAAGAGGAGTGGGAA
>RFNX01000457.1 GCA_009926905.1 Flavobacteriales bacterium | reverse complement strand
ATTCCTTCACCAAGTGGTAAAAAAAGAACACCAACTTTTTCCAAATCCCAACCCACAAAAAAAGCCCACTTAAGGGCTTTTGATTTCTGTTTTATTCTGATTGTTACTGCTTACATTTCACAGCTTCTTTTCCACCGCTTTTTTCAATAAGTCAAGGCCTTTTTGATTTGTTTTTTCCATACTTGCTTTTGCGCCAAATAGCCACATGAAGAAAGCAGGAACTAATTCTGATTCAACTTTAAAATCTTGTTTTACTTCAATTCCATTTGCTGTTTCTGTAAAGTAATAGTCAAAGGTTGGTGTTGCCACAAATGGCTTTTGAATGTCGCATTTCATTCCCACATGTTTAAACGTGTCAATGCTGACAATCTCTTGATAACCTATGTCTTTACCTTTGTTTCCATTCCAATGATATTGTGCGCCAACCGTTCCGTCAGTGCCTTTTACTTCATATTTTTGAGTGGGATCTTCCGCTAAAAATGGCGACCATTTCGGGAAATTATTCAAGTTCCGAACCATGTTAAAAACCTCTTCTTTCGAACCTTGAATGGTTACTGATTTTACTATGTGAATCGATGTAAGTTCTTTCGCTTTGTATAAGCCAAATCCTATAAATGCAACAAACGCAACGGCTATAATTGATATAAATGTTATCATTTTCTTTTTCATTTTAAATTGGTTTAAATATTTATTTTTTTCACTAACAAAATACAGATTTGCTAAAATGAGCGCAAAGCTTCTATCCACAATTAACTCTGTGTCCTCTGCGTACTCTGTGGTTTGAACGTTCAACAAATTGAACAATACCCATTGCGTGCTTTTCTTTTCAATAATTAGTTAGGTGAAAAATTCGAGAAATTCTCTTAATTTGATAGGTTCTTTTTTCTACATCTCTTGAATCCCTCGAACTTCAACCGTTCCTCCCATAACAAAATAGGACAGTTTTTTGCTATTTCTACCGCCTCGGAAAGCGTGTTTGCTTTTACAATCATGTTTCCAGCAATCACAAGGTTTTCAGAAATATGAATACCTTCAGAAACTGATTTGTCAGCCATGATTTGTTTCCCTTCAAAACTGAGTTGATGGGTGCTCACTAATTTTTCTTGTATGGCAATGTTTCCAATAAAAGCGCCCCACTGTTGGTGCATTTCGTCGATTTCAACTGCTGTTGGTTGTTGATTGCTTGGTTCTAATCTGAACACGAGCATAAATTCATTTGTCTGTACCATTTTTATTTTTTTAATTGTTTATAATGATACGAATGTAGAGTAGGGCTTTCTGCCCAAACTTGCCATAGGACAAGAAATGATTTTATACAGAAAAATCGCGTAATTTTTTAAAAATCGTCCAATGTAAAAACAGGATCATTGGCGGGGCAAAAGCTGGAATGATACAGAAAGGAAATTCAGCCAATTTATCAACGCCCATTGCTCCAGTATCCATTGAGATTTTAGTCAACACATTGGCAGCTATGGCAGTAAATAAAATGTCAACCGTTCCAAAAATATTCCAAACCAAGGTTAGTTTTTTAGCATAACTTTTTTTGTTTCGAATGGCTTTAACCACAAAAATGCTACTGATAGCTGTAAGCATATCGCCAATTCCTGCAATAAATGCAAAAGGCTTTGGCAACGAATCATGCAATGCAAGTAATAAGAAAAACACACCAATTAGACGGAAAATATGCAGTTGTACAATGCTTTCAAGCGCCACATTTTTTAAAATCGTTTTGTAAATTTTGTTATTCGACACAACCACAAAGAGCAAAAATGCAAATGGAAAAGTCGTCAGCAAAAGCACTTTTGGTGGAAGATAAATTTGATTAAACCAACCGTTTAAACTAGCAATATAAATGTAGGCTAAGTAGGCGATGAAAAAAAACAACGAAACAGAGAAAGCCAGTTGATTGTTTGCCTTTTTTGCTTCTGAACGGATCAATAAAACGATTAAAATAAACGGAATTGGAATTAGCGCAAGAAAAGCTACTGAAATCCAATCCGGAGTGATGTAATGCGTTAATGTATTCATTTATTCGCTGCGATTTCTTTTCTAATTCTACTCAACGAAGTGTCTGTTATTCCCAAATAGGTTGCTATTTGTTTTAAAGGTACATTTTGCACAATGTTGGGTTTTGACTTCATGAGATTCAAATACCTTTCCTTTGCTGGGTCGGCAATTAGCGACAATGAATGATTTTTTAATTCAAAATAATTATTTACCAATCGGGTGCGACCAATTTCTCTAAAAGCTTCAATATTAAATAGTTTCATGAAGTTTTCAAATGTAATTTTCCAGGCTACGCAAGGTGTTATGGCTTGAATGTTTTCGCGACATTTAGTTTTTAAGAAATAAGAATGCCAATCAATTACGATGTCGGTGGAGCTGAAAAATTTAGTGCTGATGTCGTT
>RFNX01000189.1 GCA_009926905.1 Flavobacteriales bacterium | reverse complement strand
TGCCTCAAATGACAAGCTTTAATCAGTATAAAATTTGTAGCGAATTAATTTATGAAATCCCATTAAATGAATTAAATAAGCTTTTCATTAATACAATGAAAAAAAGAAACTCAAGTAATGCCTTATCAGCTAGATATTACAAAGAGTTTAATCAGTTGTTTTTAGCACTTAGAATGAATCGAAATTCAAAAGATAAAATGATAGAATCATTAAAAACAACTATTCAAATTTAGATTTATGTACTATCCATTTTTAAGAGCAAGACAATTTGAACTAATAGCTTTAAGGGAGTTAGCTACTCAAGGGGCTACTCAAGGAGTCGTATTTCCCATTTTAGAACCTGTTAAAGAAACTCACAACAATTTAAATTTAGCACATAAGGTTTTTCAAGAAACAGGTCAAAGTGCATATCTTATTGTAAACCCAAAGTTCGGTGAACTTGCTGGGGATGGTTCATTTTATATTGATTACCTTGCTTCTTTAAATTATGAAGTATTTCTGCCAGCATTTCATTACAGGAATAATGCTGAATATATAAATCAAAGCATTGAGCAATTTGGACTAACCAACGTTATGCTTATTTGTGAGAACGACATTGAGGGGGATGATAATAATTTCAAATCAATAGCAGAATTAGCAGCTATTAGTTATATTACAGTTAACGATCCTGGAAGAAACAGGTCTTTAAATAGGTATATAAAAGGTTTGCAAAAAGGATTCGTTAGACTTGATGACTTATTTGAAAAAAAAGATAGAAACAGCGATTTCCTTGACATCACTGAACATCGGTTTTCGGAGGAGCATATTCATTATGCCTCCGAAGGTTTTGAAGGATTTTCAGACTATACTGTTTTGCCAAGCGAATATATTGAAGGAGGTAGTACACCTAGAGCAGTTGTAATTCATTTGACGTATTTAAATGCTCAAAAAGAAATATGGATTAGACATTTCACATCAGAAACCAATGATTCAATTGCCAACGTTCAGGGGAAGTTTGCAGAAGCAGCAGAAAAGGCTGTAAGATATTGTAGGACGAATCATTTATCTAATTCAGCAATAACTGAATTAGAAACATATTATGATACTGAACATTATCCTGGGTTAGGGACGGTGAAAAAATTATCTATTAAGAATCATTTATTGGTTCTAAGTAATTTTTTAAGAAATAGGTAATTTTATGAAGGTCTGTGTAAATTGTTTTTCTGATAGAGAACTTAAAGGATTTATTTCGTCTTCATCTGAAATTGGAGACTGTGCTGTTTGCGAATCAAAAAATCAACCACTTTTAGACGTCTCTGAGTTATTTGATTTTTTTCAAGAGTTATTAGATAACTTCAAAATTGATGAAAATGGAATGCCATTAAGTTCTATAATTCAATCCAATTGGAGTTTTTTTAGTTCCCAAGTGGCAGCCAACAAAATTCTGAATTATGTTCTTCCAAACTTGCAGACAGAGGTCATTTCATCAAACATAAATGTTGAATACACAGACGATATTATAGAAAATTATAATCATTGGGAAATTCTGAAAGATGAATTAAAGTGGAAAAATAGATTTGTCATTGATATTTATAAGCTTGGAAAAGATAAATTTAATTGGGATAATTTCTTGAAAGATTTTAATTCACAAGATATTTTAACCGCAAAGAATAAGCTTTTTAGGGCTCGAATTAACAGTCAGGAAGGAAATCATATATTTAGAAGGAAAGATATGGGATGTCCTCCAAAAGAAATAACGAAAGGAGGAAGGGCAAATCCAACTGGAATTCCATTTTTATATTTAAGCGAAGACGAAGACACTGTTTTATATGAAATAAGAGCTTCTTTTCTCGATGAAATAAGTGTTGCAAAATTTAAACTTTCAAAGGGGATTGAATTAATTAAAGTAGTAGATTTTACAAAGGATTCACCACTATTTCAGCCTGACAATATAAAAGAAACAATAAAAGGCAAACTATTAAGAGACAGAATTAGTGAGGATTTATCAAAGCCAATGCGGAGATACGATAGTGAACTGGACTACATACCGACACAATTTATTTGTGAATACATCAAAGTGTTTACCGATGCACAAGGAATTCGATTTAAAAGTTCATTAAATAAAAAAGGAAACAATGTGGTTCTCTTTGATCAAAACTTAATGACTTGTGTGTCTGTTAAGAAAGTAAAAATAAATTCTGTCAATTTACAAGGTGTGGAAATATTGCACTAAGCGGTAATAGCTATTTGCTGAAGAGGGGTTTCGTGCTTCTATGACAGTTTATTGCTAAATTAAAGCTTTGTGCATCTAATGAAGATTAGTGCTAAAAATCCTCTCCTTCGTAAAGCTTCAAATCGTTAATATCTCATTCTAAAATACTAAATAATCGACAAGAATTGAACTAAAAAAAGAAACAAAATGCTTATTTTTAAGCAAGATAAAAAAACTTTTTTTACCAAGTTCAAAGTCAACTTTATGCAAAGAATTCACTTCCTCCAAACCACACAAAAAACAATAGTA
>RFNX01000305.1 GCA_009926905.1 Flavobacteriales bacterium | reverse complement strand
CTGTGAATAACAGCAAGAAATGGACGAAAGAACGGTATAAATTGGTGGATGGGAAATATGAATTGATTCAAGAAAAATCATACAAAATTTAACATCTATGTTAAGTAAGCATAAGAATATTATTGTAAATTTATAGAGTTCTCAATTGTGTTTAGTATGCTTCAAAAACTAACTTTATTTTGTGTGTTGGCATTTGTGTTCAACGGCATTTCTCAGATTTCAGAATTTAAAGTTGGATTGGCTAAAACGGATATCACCATTTATAAAAAAGGTGGCGGCATGTTGGGTTACAGCATGGCATTTAATGTTTCCGAAGGAATTGAAACGCCATTATTTGCTCGAAGTTTTGTAATTGAAGATGCAAGCAAACACAAAGTTGCCATCGTTGAATGTGAGCTGTGTTTTATTCCTTCTGAGTTGAAAGCAAATATTGTCAACCTGCTACAAAAAAACAGTGCCACCCGTGATTTAACAGAAGAAAATGTAATCATTATGGCACAACATACACATTGCGGACCAGCTGGTTTTTGTCATTATGCATCTTACAATATGTCGGTGCCTGGTTACATTCCGGAGATTTTTGATTTTTTGTCTTCAAAGATTGCTGCTTCGATAATTGAAGCGAATCAAAACATAGTTCCTTGCAACATTAAATTAAACAAAGGTTTTTTTCCTGAGGATTGGGAAGTTGCTTTTAATCGTTCTTTGCCAGCCTACAATCGCAACAAAGATGTCATTCCGCTAAAACACAACGATCGCCACAAAGCTGTGAATCGCGAAATGACATTGCTACAATTTGAGGGAGAAAATAAATTTCCATTAGGTTCAATCAATTGGTTTGGTGTACATGCAACAAGTATTTCGAATGACATCAAAAACATCAATGCAGATAACAAAGGCTACGCAGCAACATTTTTAGAGCAACATTTTTTGGCGAAAAATAAGAATTATGTGGGCGCTTTTGCACAAGGAACCGCCGGAGATGTTACGCCGAAATTTGTCTATAATCCCAAAAGACATTGGCAACGAGGCTATTGGGAGGGGAAATTCCCTGATGATGTGGCTAGTGCAAAGTACAATGGCGATTTGCAGTACAAAAAAGCATTGGAAATTTTGGAATCGGAGAATCAATATCAAGTTGCAAATGGATCAATTCACTGTGCGATGCGTTATTTCGATTTTTCCTGCATAACCATTGACACCATGTATTCACACACAGCTGATATAAAAACAACCAGTCCTTCGTGCATTGGAATGACAATGTTAGGCGGCGCTTTGATGGACGGACCTGCTGCACCAAAAGCTGTTGTAGCAATAGGTAAAGTTTGGACCCGTGGAATCAGACTAGTAGAATTGGCAAAAGCTGCGATTATTCACAATGAAAAAACGGAGGCAATCAAATTGAAATACAAAGTACAGGGTAGAAAATGGATTGCCTTAGAATCTGGAAACAATCGCTTGCTAGGAACATCGAATGTGAAAGATTTGATTCTACCTGCGTTTATGGATCCGACAATTGCGACATTCAAACGTTATCATAAAAATGGAGCTTTGAAAGAGCACACTTGGTCACCACAAATTCTACCTGTGCAATTGGTACAAATTGGCGATGTCGTTTTAGTGAGCATTCCATTTGAAATTACTACTACCGCAGGACGACGTTTGAAAAAAGGAATCGAAGATTTATACGCAAATGAAAATATCAAAGAAATAATTTTGTGTCCTTATGCCAACTCCTATTCAGGTTATATTACTACTTACGAAGAGTATCAAGAGCAAATGTACGAAGGCGGTCATACTGTTTTTGGAGAATATGGATTGGCAGCACTACAAACTGTTTTTAAAGAATTATATAACGAAAAACACATTCCTTTACACGCTACCGAAAACAAAATTACTCCACCACGTTTCAGTGAAAAAGAGCTGCTTAAAAGAAGTTTTTACGAGCGAAAAAAAGAGAAAGGAAAGAAGTGATAAATTATTAAATTTCATTTATTTCGAAGCCTCCAATCCAAAGCGAATGGCACTTTCAAGAATTTCTAAATGAATATCTTTTAAGTTTCTGAATTTAATACAATACCCTGTCACGCTAGCTTTACCAATACTATTTCCATAGGCATTTTTCAAATAATTTTTGTCTTTTATGCCCATGATGTAAACAGAAATTCCTGTGGTGTTGGCGCTCAAACCAATTTGATAAAACTCTTTACTTTTACCGTCAGCGTATTTTATAATATAAGTTCCATAACCAATATTTGGATTTGAAACTGTTTTACCTTCTGCATTTCTACCGTCTAAAAACCACGCTTTACAGGCTGGCATTTGTTGTAAAATGAGTTGATGCAAGGTTTGCATATCAGTGCGTTTCGGCTCAGTCTGACTTTGGATGTAGTTGGTAATTTGTTGAATTGTCATAAAAAATTGCACAAAAATAAAAATGCTAAACTGGTCTCGCAAAAAAAACCAAATTATAAACAATTGACTTTTCTACATCTTGCGGAGAGAAAGGGATTATTTTATGAACACCAAAAGGGGTATGTAATTCAAATGCTGTTATGCTTCGCATTATATCATTTTTCACTTTTAGATTAGTTGCTCAAGTAAAACTTGGCAACCTCTGAAAATAAAAAATGCCATTCGCCAGGACGAACAGCATTTGACTTGCGGAGAGAGAGG